>NZ_JBDKSX010000110.1:0-5521 GCF_039680435.1 Mizugakiibacter sp.
ATCTGCTCGCGGTTCGCCTCGAAGATCGCGCGCCAGCGGTTGGGGCTGCCGTAGAAGTGCTTGGCGATCTTCGACAGCGTGTCGCCCTTGACCACGGTGTAGCTCTGTTCGGGCGCGGGCGCGGTGCTGCTGCTGCCCGCCTGCACGTTGCCGAAGTCGGCCTTGGCCGCGCCAGGCGCCGTCGAGCTGGCGCCGCTCTTCACGTTCGAGAAATCGGATTTGCCGGGTTCGTTGCTCATCGCGCGCCCTCCGTGTGGCAGGCGCCCAGCTAAAGCGCGCGGCGGGGAAGGCGCCGTTAGGGCTGCGTTACCGTGCGGTTATTGCCGCGCGCCGCGCGGGTTGCCGGCGTCGCCATAGCCCGGCGTGGCGCGGAACGGATTGATGTCGAGGCCGCCGCGGCGCGTGTAGCGCGCGTACACCGCGAGCCGGCGCGGCGCGCAGCGGCGCAGCACGTCCATGAAGATGCGCTCGACGCAGTGCTCGTGGAAATCGCTGTGCAGGCGGAACGAGACCAGGTAGCGCAGCAGCCCTGCGCGGTCGATCGGCACGCCGGCATAGCGGACCTGCACGCTGGCCCAGTCGGGCTGGCCGGTGACCGGGCAGTTCGACTTCAGCAGGTGCGAAACCAGCGCTTCCTCGACCTCCGCGCCGGCGGCGGTGCGCAGGTATTCGGCGCGCGGCGGGCCGTAGTCGTCGATGGCGACGTCGAGGTCGTCGATGCAGGCGCCGTCCAGCTCGCGCAGGCGCAGCTCGCCGAAGCGCGCCGCGGGCAGCAGCGCGACGGCGACCGCCGCGCCCGTCGCGACGGTGAGGTCGCGCGCGATGCGCGCGCGCACCGCCTCGGCGTCGTCGAATCGGGTCTGGCCGTAGCCGTTGAGGTAGAGCTTCAGCGATTTCGACTCGACGATGCGCGGCGAGTCCGCCGGCACGCGCAGTTCGGCCAGCGCCACCGCCGGCTTGCCGCGCGCGTCCAGCCAGGACAGCTCGTAGGCATTCCACACGTCCACGCCGACGAACGGCGGCGGCGCGCCGACGCCCAGTTCGGCGCGCTTGTCGGCGCGCGCGATCGGGAACAGCAGGCCGGCGTCGTATGCCTGCGGATAGGCGACGGCGCGGCCGAGCGGGATTTCGGATGCCTGGGTCATGCGCGCGATGGTGACAGCATCGGCGGGCGTCGTGCCAGCCGCGCGGACCGCGGCCGTCGCCGCCCCACCGCGGGCCGCGGCTTCGCGCGCGCGACGAAGATCGCGTCCGCGCATCGCCGCGCCTCCGCCCGACCGGCGGGCGGGGCACGGCGCGGCACTCAGCCCTCGACCGCTCCCTCGATGCCGGCGTCCGGATGCCGGGCCCGCTCGGCGTGGTGGTCGGCGGCCAGCAGCATGTAGAACGACGGCACCACGAACAGCGTGAACAGCGTGCCGATCGACATGCCGGTGAAGATCACCAGGCCCATCGCGTGGCGGCCGGCGGCGCCGGCGCCGGAGGCGATCACCAGCGGCAGCACGCCCAGCACCATCGCCGCGGTGGTCATCAGGATCGGCCGCAGGCGGATCGCCGCGGCCTGCTCGATCGCCTCGCGCTTCGCCAGGCCGGAGCGCTGCAGCTCGTTGGCGAACTGCACGATCAGGATGCCGTGCTTGCTGATCAGGCCCATCAGCGTGACCAGGCCGACCTGCGTGTAGATGTTCAGCGTGGCCAGGCCGAGGTTGATGAAGATCAGCGCGCCGAACAGCGCCATCGGCACCGACACCAGGATGACCACCGGATCGCGGAAGCTGTTGAACTGCGCGGCCAGCGCCAGCAGCACGATGATCACCGCGAAGAACAGCGTGCCGACGAAGCCGCCCGATTCTTGCTGGAACTGCCGCGACACGCCGGAGTAGTCGGCGGTGTAGCCGCTCGGCGCCACCTGCTGCAGGGTGTCGCGCAGCGCCTGCAGCGCCGCGGCCTGCGACACGCCGGGCGCAGTCACGCCGACGATCGTCGCCGAGTTGAGCTGCTGGAAGTGGTTGATCGACTGCGGCACCACCTCGTGCCTCAGCTTCGCCACGGTCGAGGCCGGGATCACCGCGCCCTGCGGCGTGCGGATGTAGAAATCCAGCACCTGCTCGGGGTTCAGGCGGTCGACCTGCTTGACCTGCGGGATCACGCGGTAGGAGCGGCCGGCGATCGAGAAGTAGTTGACGTAGCCGCCGCCCAGCGCCGCCGACAGCGCCGCGCCGACGTCCTGCTGGGTCAGGCCGAGCAGGCTGATCTTGTCGCGGTCCACCTCGACCGTGGTCTGCGGCTTGTCGATCTTCAGGTCGGAGTCGGCGAAGAAGTACATGCCGCTCTGCTGGGTCCTGGCCAGCACCTGCTGCGCGACCTCGTACAGGTTCTGGAACGGCTCGGTGGTCTTGATCACGAACTGCACCGGCAGGCCCTGCGCGCCCGGCAGCGGCGGGAACTGGAACGCGGCGACGCGCGCGCCGGCGACGCCGTTCCACTTCTGCTGCAGCTCCTGCTGCAACTGGTCGGCGCTCTTGCCGCGCTTGTCCCACGGCTTGAACAGCACGCCGCCGAAGCCCTGGTTGGTGCTGGGCGCGCCGGTGATCTGGAACATCTGCTCGTACTCGGGCAACTGCTTCGCGATCTCGAACACCTGGTGCGCGTAGGTCTGCATCTGCTGCGCGGTGGCGTCCGGCGGCCCCTGGATCTGGTTCAGCACGATGCCCTGGTCTTCCTGCGGCGCCAGCTCGGACGCCGAGGTGTTGAACAGGTAGGCCACGCCGGCCAGCAGCAGCACGCCCATCACCACCGGCACCTGCCAGGTGCGCAGCGTGCCGTGCAGCACACGCTGGTAGCGGCCGTGCACGCGCTCGAACTGGCGGTCGATGAACTGCACGAAGCGCCCGCTCTCCTGTTCGGACTTGAAGAAGCGCGCGCACATCATCGGCGACAGGGTTAGCGCGATCACGCCGGATACCGCGACCGCGCCGGCCAGGGTGAACGCGAACTCGGTGAACAACGCACCGGTCAGGCCGCCCTGGAAGCCGATCGGCACGTACACCGCGATCAGCACGGTGGTCATCGCCAGGATCGGGCCGCCCAGCTCGCGCGCGGCCAGCAGCGCCGCCTGCAGCGGCGACTTGCCCTCCTCCTTCATGTGCCGGTCGATGTTCTCGACGACGATGATCGCGTCGTCCACCACCAGGCCGATCGCCAGCACCAGCGCCAGCAGGGTCAGCAGGTTGATCGAGTAGCCGAGCGCGAGCATCACGAAGAACGCGCCGATCAGCGACAGCGGCATGGCGATCACCGGCACGATCACCGCGCGCAGGCTGCCGAGGAACAGGAAGATCACCACGGTGACGATCAGCAGCGCCTCGATCAGGGTCTTGGCGACCTCGTGGATCGAGGTGTTGATGAACTCGGTGGCGTCGTAGACGATCTCGCCGGTCAGGCCGGTCGGGAGCTGCGCCTGGATCGACGGGAAGGCGTCGCGCACGCGCTTGGCGACGTCGAGGATGTTGGCGTCCGGCGCCACCTTGATGCCGATGAACACCGACTGCTTGCCGCTGAAGGCGACGTTGAAGTCGTAGCTCTCGGAGCCGAGGGTGACGTTGGCGACGTCGTCGAGGCGCACGATGGCGCCGTCCTTCGACTTCACCGCGAGCCGCTTGAACTCGTCGACCGAGTGCAGGTCGGTCGCCGCGGTCAGGTCGACGCTGACCATCTGGCCCTTGGTGGTGCCGACCGCGGACAGGTAGTTGTTGGCGGCCAGCGCCTGCTGCACGTCGCTGGCGGTGACGCCGTGCGCGGCCATGCGCTGCGGGTCCAGCCAGGCGCGCAGCGCGAACGGGCGTCCGCCCAGGATCTCCGCGGTCTGCACGCCCTCGATCGAGTCGAGCTGCGGCTTGACCACGCGCACCAGGAAGTCGGTGACGTTGTTGCTGGGCAGCACGTCCGAGTAGAAGCCCATGTACATCGCGTCGGTGGTCTGCCCCACCTGCACGGTCAGCACCGGCTGCTGCGCCTGCGGCGGCAACTGGTTGCGCACCGAGGCGACCTGGGTGTTGATCTCGGTCAGCGCGCGGTTGGCGTCGTAGTTCAGGCGCAGCGTGGCGGTGATCGTGGAAACGCCGCTGACGCTGGACGAGGACAGGTAGTCGATGCCCTGCGCCTGCGCGATCGCCGCCTCCAGCGGCTGGGTGATGAACCCGGCCACGGTCTGCGCGTCGGCGCCGTAGTACACGGTCGTGACGGTGACCACCGCGTTCTCGGTCTTCGGGTACTGGCGCACCGAGAGCTGCTGCAGCGAGCGCAGGCCGAGCACCAGGATCAGCAGGCTGATCGTGACGGCGAGCACCGGCCGCTTGATGAAGATGTCGGTGAAATTCATGGGGGGCCTCTGGCGATGCGGGTTGCGGCGCGGCGCAGGGACGCCGCGCGCGCCCAGGCGTCAGTGTTCCTGCGGCGTCGGGTTCGGGCTGTTCGCCGGCTGCACGCGGTTGTCGATCGCCAGCGGCGTGCCGTTCTTCAGCTTGAGCTGGCCGCTGGTCACCACCAGGTCGCCCGCGTTCAAGCCCTTCAGGATCGCCACCTGGTCGCCGCGCTTCGGGCCGGTGGTGACGAAGGTCTGCTGCGCGGTCAGCCGGGGCTGGCCCTTGGCGTCGGTGCCCTGCTGTTTGGCGACGAACACGGTCTCGCCGTACGGATTGAACGTGACCGCGGTCTGCGGCAGGGTCAGGTAGCGCCGCGCCGCGCCGGCATCGACGCTGGCGTTGGCGAACATGCCCGGCACCAGCACGTGCCGCGGGTTGGCCAGGCGCGCCTCGACGCGCACGTTGCGCGTGTCCGGATCGACCTTCGGATCGACCGCGGTGATCGCGCCGTCGAAACGCCTGTCCGGATAGGCGTCGATCGTGGCGGTCACCTTCAGGCCCGGCGCGAGCTGGCCCAGCGACTGCTGCGGCAGCGTGAAGTCGACGTAGATCGGGTCGAGCTGCTGCAGGGTGACGATCATGTCGCCCGGATTGACGTACTGGCCGGGGTTGACCGTGCTGATGCCGAGCCGGCCGTCGAACGGCGCGCGGATGGTCTTCTTGGCGACCAGCGCGGCCTGCGCGGCGACGTCGGCGCGCGCCTTCTCCAGGTTGGTCTGCGCGGCGTCGTAGTCCGCCTGCGCGATGGTGTGCACGGCGACCTGCTTCCGGGCGCGCTCGAAACTGAGCTGGGCGAGGTGCAGGGTGGCCTGCAGTTGCTGCAGCTTGGCGACCTCGTCGCTGTCGCGCAGGCGCAGCAGCACGTCGCCCTTGTTCACCTCGGCGCCGGACTTCAGCGGCACCTCGGTGACCATGCCGGCGACTTCGGCGGCGACGTCCACGCCGCGCACCGCGCGCAGCGTGCCGACCGCGCTCAACTGCGGCTGCCAGTCCTGCACGGTCGCCTTCATCGCGGTGACCGTCTGCGGCGGCTGGCTGTTGCCGGCCATGAACTTCTTGATCATGGCCGCCTTGAAGCTGTTGAAGCCGATGATGCC
>NZ_JBDKSX010000111.1:0-51789 GCF_039680435.1 Mizugakiibacter sp.
CGCTCCAGTTCCCTGGCGGCCATAGCGGCGTGGTACCACCCGATCCCATCCCGAACTCGGAAGTGAAACGCGCATGCGCCAATGGTAGTGTGGCTCAAGCCATGCAAGAGTAGGTCACCGCCAGGGATTCAATCCCCAAACGGCCGCCCCACGGGGCGGCCGTTTGCTTTTCCGATCGCGGCGGGCCTTGCGCCTACAGCGGACGACGGCGTAACGGAGCTTCAGCGCTGCGCCGCCATGCGCGCGAACGCATACCATGCAGGCCATGACTGCAGATCCCAGACACGTTCTGCGCCAGGTGTTCGGCTATGCCGATTTCCGCGGCGAGCAGCAGGCGATCGTCGAACACGTGACCGGCGGCGGCGACGCCCTGGTGCTGATGCCGACCGGCGGCGGCAAGTCGCTGTGCTACCAGATCCCGGCGCTGCTGCGCGCCGGCACCGCGGTGGTCGTCTCACCGCTGATCGCGTTGATGCAGGACCAGGTCGACGCGTTGCGCGAAGCCGGCGTGAACGCGGCCTACCTCAATTCGAGCCTCGACGCCGCGGCGGCGGCCGAGGTCGAGCGCGCCTTCCTGGCCGGCACGCTCGACCTGCTCTATGTCGCGCCGGAGCGCCTGCTGACGCCGCGTTTCCTCGACATGCTGGACCGCGTCGAGCTGGCCCTGTTCGCGATCGACGAGGCGCACTGTGTGTCGCAGTGGGGCCACGATTTCCGTCCCGAGTACCGGCAGCTGTCGCTGCTGTGCGAGCGCTTCCCGCGCATCCCGCGTATCGCCCTGACCGCGACCGCCGACGCGCCAACCCGCGACGAGATCGTGCGCTGCCTCGGCCTCGCCGGTGCGCGCCGCTTCGTCTCGAGCTTCGACCGTCCGAACATCCGCTACACGATCGCCGCCAAGGGCGGCGGCGACACGCGGCGCGGCCTGCTTGCGCTGGTCGAGGCGCACCCGGGCGAGGCGGGCATCGTCTACTGCCTGTCGCGCAGGAAGGTGGACGCCACCGCCGCCTGGCTGCAGGCGCGCGGCCACGCCGCGCTGCCGTATCACGCCGGCATGGATGCGGCCAGCCGCGCCGCCCACCAGACGCGCTTCCTGCGCGAGGAGGGCGTGGTGATGGTGGCGACGATCGCGTTCGGCATGGGCATCGACAAGCCCAACGTGCGCTTCGTCGCGCACCTCGACCTGCCGCGCAGCATCGAAGGCTACTATCAGGAAACCGGCCGCGCCGGCCGCGACGGGCTGCCCGCCGAAGCGTGGCTGGCCTACGGCCTCGGCGACGTCGTCACCCTGCGGCAAATGATCGAGGGTTCCGAGGCGGGCGAGGAGCGCAAGCGGCTGGAACGTCAGCGCCTGGAAGCGCTGCTCGGCTTCTGCGAATCGATCCGCTGCCGCCGCGAAACCCTGCTCGGCTACTTCGGCGAGAGCTACAGCGGCCCATGCGGCCGCTGCGACAACTGCATCGCGCCGCCGCAGACCTGGGACGGCACGCTGGCGGCGCAGCAGGCGCTATCGTGCGTGTACCGCACCGGGCAGCGTTTCGGCGCGGCGCACGTCGCCGACGTGCTGCTCGGCCGCGCCACCGACAAGGTGCGCCAGTTCGGCCACGACCGCCTCAGCACGTTCGGCATCGGCAGCGGCCTCGACGAGCGGCAGTGGCGCAGCGCGCTGCGCCAGCTGGTGGCGCGCGGGCTGCTGGCGGTCGACCTGGAAGGCTACGGCGCGCTGCGCCTGACCGCGGCCAGCCGTCCGGTGCTGAAGGGCGAGGAGCCGGTCAGCTTCCGCACCGACAGCGCGCCGCCGCCACGCGCCCGCCGCCGCGGCGACGGGCGCGTGGCGGCAGACCCGGCGGCGGCGGTCGATGCCGCGCTGTGGGAGGCGCTGCGGGCGAAGCGCCTGGCGCTGGCGCGTGCGCAGGGCGTGCCGCCCTACGTGATCTTCCACGACGCCACCCTGCAGGAGATCGCCGCGCGGCGTCCGCGCGACCTCGACGCGCTGGCCGGGATCGGCGGCGTCGGCGCGCGCAAGCTGGAGCGCTACGGCCAGGCGTTCGTCGACGTGGTGCGCGAGCACGCCGAGGCGTGAACGCGCGCTCGCGCGGGTTCAGTCCAGCGCGTAGCCGAACTGCTGGCGGAACTGGTCGGCGAATTCGGCGTAGGTGAAGCGCTGGTTCTGCGTGCCGGGATGCTCGACCTTCAGCGCACCCATCAGCGAGGCCATGCGCCCGCAGGTGGGCAGGTCGTAATCGCGCATCAGGCCGAAGATCAGGCCGGCGCGATAGGCGTCTCCGCAGCCGGTCGGGTCGGTGATGCGGCGCTCGTGCGCCGGCGGGATCTGGTGCGTGGCGCCGGCGGTGTGGATCACCGAGCCGCGCGGCCCCAGCGTGGTGATGTAGGCGCGCACCTTGCTCGCGATCTCGCGCTCGTTCCAGCCGGTGCGCTCCTGCAGCAGGTTGGACTCGTAGTCGTTGACCACGACGTAGTCGGCCTGCGCGATGAAGTTGCGGAACTCCTCGCTGCTGAACAGCGGCATCGCCTGGCCGGGATCGAAGATGAAGGGGATGCCGAGCTCGGCGAACTCGCTGGCGTTCTGCAGCATCGCCTCGCGGCCGTCCGGTGCGACGATGCCGAAGCTGACGCCGGCCACGTCGCGCACGTGATTCTCGAACGAGCGCATCATCGCGCCGGGATGGAAGGCGGTGATCTGGTTGTTGTCGAGGTCGGTGGTGACGAACGCCTGCGCGGTGTAGAGGTCGCTCAGCACCTTGACGTGGTCGAGGCGGATGCCGCACTGCTCGAACCAGCTGCGGTACGGGCCGAAATCCTGGCCCACGGTCGCCATCGGGATCGGCTCGCCGCCGAGCAGCTTGAGGTTGTAGGCGATGTTGCCGGCGCAGCCGCCGAACTCGCGGCGCATGCGCGGCACCAGGAACGACACGTTCAGGATGTGCACCTTGTCCGGCAGGATATGGTTCTGGAACTGGTCCTGGAACACCATGATGGTGTCGTAGGCCAGCGAGCCGCAGATCAGAGCAGACATGCCGTTCGGGTTCCCGGGGCGGTGATCGAGGTGGACGCGCCGGCGGGCAACCCGACCGCGGCGCGACGAGGGCGGGTCGCGCGGGGCGGATGCGCGTGCAGCGCGCGATCCTACCGTGTCGGCAACGCCAATTCGAGCCGGCCGCGCCGCGGCCGCCGCAAGCCGGCGGCTTGCCGGGGCGTTCCGCCGCTGCCGCAGGGGGCGCATCCCCAAGCGCGGCAAGGCTTTTTTAACGCGCACTCGCTTGCGTGCCGGAACAGCGCTGACTAGACTCACGCCCTTTACCCACCCCTCTTGCCGAGCTCGCCGCGCGCCATGTTCAAGCAGCTTCGGGGACTCTTCTCCAACGACATCTCCATCGACCTTGGCACCGCCAATACGCTGATCTACGTGCGCGGCCAGGGCATCGTCCTCAACGAGCCCTCGGTGGTGGCGTTGCGCCAGGACCGCGGTCCCGGCGGCTCGCGCAAGGTCGAGGCGGTGGGCAGCGGCGCCAAGCGCATGCTCGGCCGCACGCCGGGCTCGATCGTCACCATCCGGCCGATGAAGGACGGCGTGATCGCCGACTTCACCATGACCGAGGCGATGCTGCAGCACTTCATCCGCCAGGTGCACAAGTCGCGCATGCTGCGGCCGAGCCCGCGCGTGCTGGTGTGCGTGCCCTGCGGCTCGACCCAGGTCGAGCGCCGCGCGATCAAGGAATCCGCCGAGGGCGCCGGCGCCCGCGACGTGTTCCTGATCGAGGAGCCGATGGCGGCCGCGATCGGCGCCGGCATCCCGGTGCACGAGGCGCGCGGCTCGATGGTGCTGGACATCGGCGGCGGCACCTCCGAGGTGGCGGTGATCTCGCTGAACGGCATCGTCTACTCGCAGTCGGTGCGCATCGGCGGCGACCGCTTCGACTAGGCGATCACGAACTACGTGCGCCGCAACCACGGCACCCTGATCGGCGAGTCCACCGCCGAGCGCATCAAGCTCGAGGTCGGCTGCGCCTACCCGCAGAGCGAGGTCAAGGAGATCGAGGTGTCCGGCCGCAACCTCGCCGAGGGCGTGCCGCGCATGTTCACGATCAACTCCAACGAGGTGCTGGAGGCGCTGCACGAGCCGCTCAGCGGCATCGTCGCCGCGGTCAAGTCGGCGCTGGAGCAGACCCCGCCGGAGCTGTGCTCCGACGTTGCCGAGCGCGGCATCGTGCTGACCGGCGGCGGCGCGTTGCTGCGCGACCTCGACCGCCTGATCTCCGAGGAAACCGGCCTGCACGTGCAGGTCGCCGACGATCCGCTGACCTGCGTCGCGCGGGGCGGCGGCCGTGCGCTGGAGCTGATCGACCAGCACGGCAGCGACTTCTTCTCGGCCGAGTGAATCGCGCTCGGGCGCCCGGGCAGGCCCGATCGCGATGGCACGCAACGGCACGGCACCGCTGTTTTCCGACACCGCCGCAGGCACGCTGCGCCTGATCGGCTATCTCGCGCTCGCCTGCGTGCTGATGGTGGTCGACCAGCGCGGCGGCTGGCTGGCGCGGCTGCGCTACGCCGGCGCGCTGGCGGTCGAGCCGATCTACCGGCTGGCCGCACTGCCCGCCGGGCTGGTGCAGGACGCGCGCCTCGCGTTGGCCGAGCGCAGCGGGCTCACCGACGAGAACCGGCGCCTGCGCGAGGCGCTGCTGCTGGCGCAGGCGCGACTGAACCGCCTCGACGCGATCGCCGACCAGAACCAGCGCCTGAAGGAACTGCTCGACGTGCGCCACGTGCTCGGCATGAACGTGCAATTGGCGCGCCTGCTCGACATCGACCTCGACCCGTTCCGCCACCGCATCGTGCTCGATGCCGGCGCCCGCGACAGTGTCGCCGTCGGCCAGGTAGTGATCGACGCGCACGGCGTGATGGGCCAGGTGGTCGAGGTGCTGCCGCACATGGCGGTGGCGATGCTGATCACCGATCCCAACCACGCGCTGCCGGTGACGGTGGAGCGCACCGGCCTGCGCACGGTCGCCTACGGCACCGGCGCGATCGACCAGCTGAAGCTGCCGAACATCCCGCTGTCGGCGCGCGTGCAGGTCGGCGACAGGCTGGTCACTTCCGGGCTCGGCGGGCGCTTCCCGGCGGGTTTCCCGGTCGGCGAGATCGTGCAGATCGGCCCCGACCAGGCCGGCATGTTCGCGGTCGCGATCGCGCGCCCGGCGGCGGCGCTGGACCGCAGCGGCGAGGTGCTGCTGCTGCACGACCTGGCCGAGCCGGTCGGTCCGCCCGCGCCGGTGGCGCCGGTGGGGCCGCCGGCGCAGCTCGCGCCGGCCGCCGCGCCGGCCGCCGCGCCGGGAGCGCCGCGATGACCCGGCTGCGCGCCCAGTTTCTGTTGCTGGCGTCCAGCCTCGCCGCCGCGCTGCTGCTGACCCTGATGCCGCTGCCGGCGGCGCTGCTGCCGCTGAAGCCGTACTGGCCGGCGCTGGTGCTGATCTTCTGGTCGCTGGAGGCGCCGGAGCACGTCGGGCTCGGGCTGGCGTTCGCGGTCGGCCTGTTCGCCGACCTGCTGAACGGCGCGCTGCTCGGCGAGCAGGCGCTGCGCCTGACCGCGCTCACGTTCATCGCGCTGCGCTTCCGCGCGCGGCTGCGTTTCTTCCCGATGTGGCAGCAGGCGCTGGCGGTGCTGGCGCTGCTGCTGAACGATCGCGTGCTGCTGCTGATGGTGCGCGCCTTCGCCGGCGATCCGCTGCCGTCGGCGAACTACTGGCTGGAGCCGTTCTCCGGCACGCTGGTCTGGCCGTTCCTGTTCCTGTTGCTGGACGACCTGCGCGCCCGCCTGCGCGTGCACGAGACATGAGGCCGCGGCGCCGCCAGCGTACGGCGATCAAGGACGCCCGCGGCGAGGCCGCGCTGTTCCGGCGGCGCGCCCTCACCGGCTTCGCCCTGATCCTGATCGGCCTGCTGGTGCTGGCCGGGCGCTTCGTCTGGCTGCAGGTGCTGCACCACGACGAGTTCTCCACGCGCTCCGAGCAGAACCGCGTGCACGTGGTGCACCTGCCGCCGGCGCGCGGCCTGATCTACGACCGCAACGGCGTGCTGCTCGCCGACAACGTGCCGGCATTCCGCCTCGAGGTGGTGCCCGACCGCGTCAAGGACATGGACGCGATGCTCGCGCGCCTCGGCGCACTGGTGCCGCTGAGCGACGACGACGTCAAGCGTTTCCGCCAGCAGCTGCGCCAGCACCGCGCGTTCCAGAGCGTGCCGCTGAAGCTCAGACTGACCGAGGACGAGATCGGCCGCTTCGCGGTCAACCAGTGGCGCTTCCCCGGCGCCAGCGTGGTGCCGTACCTGACCCGGCGCTACCCGCAGGGCGAGGGCTTCGCGCACGTGCTCGGCTACGTGGCGCGCATCGACGACAACGACCTCGACCGGCTCGACGCCGACCGCTACGTCGGCACCACCCATATCGGCAAGAACGGCATCGAGCGCCAGTACGAGGACATCCTGCACGGCGAGCCCGGCTACCAGTTGGTCGAGGTCAACGCCGACCAGCGCGTGCAGCGCGTGCTGGAGACGGTGCCGCCGAAGCCGGGGCGCAACCTTTACCTCAGCCTCGACGCGCGCCTGCAGCGCGCCGCCGAGCAGGCGTTCGCCGGACGCGCCGGCGCGGCGGTGGCGATCGACCCGCGCAACGGCGAGGTGCTGGCGATGGCCAGCGTGCCGAGCTTCGATCCCAACCTGTTCGTCAACGGCATCGCCCAGGCCGACTACACGGCGCTGCTGGAGGCGCCGGACCGGCCGCTGCTGGACCGCGCCCTGCGCGGGCACTACCCGCCCGGTTCGACGATCAAGCCGTTCCTCGGCCTGGCCGGCCTCGAGTACGGCCTGCGCCGGCCCGAGGACACCGTGCTGTCGACCGGCGAATTCTTCATCCCCGGGCAGTCGCGCGGCTACCGCGACGACATACGCGGCGGACAGGGCCGCGTCGATCTGGTGCAGGCGATCGCGCAGTCGGTCAACACCTACTTCTACTCGCTGGCGCTGGACATGGGCATCGACCGCATGGCCGCGTTCATGGGCAAGTTCGGTTTCGGCCGACCCACCGGCGTCGACCTGCCCGGCGAAGGCTCCGGCGTGCTGCCCTCGAGCGCGTGGAAGCGCGGCGCCCTCGGCAAGCCGTGGTACCTCGGCGAGACCGTGATCGCCGGCATCGGCCAAGGCTACTGGGTGATCACGCCGCTGCAGCTCGGCCACGCGGTGGCGATGCTGGCCAACCGCGGCGTCGACCGCACCCCGCACCTGCTGCGCGCGACCCAGAACGGCCTCGGCGCGCCGCTGGTGCCGGTGCCGCCGCCGCCCGCTGCGCCCGGCGCCCTCAGGAATCCCGCCGACTGGGCGCCGGTCGAGCAGGGCATGCTGGAAGCGGTCAACGGCGACCGGGGCACCGCGCGCGGCATCGCCGCGGGTTTCCCCTACCTGATCGCCGGCAAGACCGGCACCGCCGAGCGCTATTCGCGCACCACCGACGCCTACGAGTCGCGCGTCAGCGACGCCGAGCTGGCCGCGCGCCATCGCGCGCTGTTCATCTGCTTCACGCCGGCCGAGGCGCCGCGCATCGCCGTGGCGGTGGTGCTGGAAGCCGGCGCCTGGGGCGGCAAGGACGCCGCGCCGATCGCGCGCAGGATTCTCGACGCCTGGGCGGCCGAGCAGGCGGCGCCGGTCGTGGCCGCCGCGGGAGACGGGCGATGATCGCCGTGCTGTATGCGCGAACGCGCCGCTTCGTCGACCGCCTGCTGACGCGGCCGCGCCTCGACCTGCCGCTGGTCGGCGCGCTGGCGGCGGTGGCGGCGATCGGCCTGGTCACGCTGTACAGCGCCGGCGACCTCGACCCCGGCCTGGTGCTGAACCAGGGCGCGCGCTTCGTGCTGGGCGGCGCGCTGCTGGTGCTGATCTCGCGCATCCCGCCGTCGACGCTGCGCACCTGGACGCCGTGGCTGTACGCGATCAGCGTGCTGCTGCTGGTGGTGGTGGCGGTGATGGGCGAGGGCCGCGGCGCCTACCGCTGGCTGGATCTCAAGGTGGTGCGCTTCCAGCCCTCCGAGCTGCTCAAGCTGACCATGCCGATGATGGTCGCCTGGTACCTGCATCCGCGCCCGCTGCCGCCGTCGTGGAAGCACATGGCCGCGGTCGGCGCGCTGATCGCGGTTCCCGCCGGCCTGATCGCCGAGCAGCCCGACCTCGGCACGGCGCTGCTGGTCGCGGCCTCCGGCGCGTTCGCGCTGTTCCTGTCCGGGCTGTCGTGGTGGCGCATCGGCGCGCTGCTCGGCGCGGTGGCCGGCGCCGCGCCGGTGGCCTGGCACTTCATGCACGAATACCAGCGCAACCGCGTGCGCATGTTCCTCGACCCCGAGGCCGATCCGCTCGGCAACGGCTGGCACATCATCCAGTCGAAGATCGCGGTCGGCTCCGGCGGCATCCTCGGCAAGGGCTTCCATCACGGCACGCAGTCGCGGCTGGAGTTCCTGCCCGAGCACACCACCGACTTCGTGTTCGCGGTGTTCTCCGAGGAGTTCGGCCTGATCGGCGTGTGCGTGCTGCTGGCGCTGTATGCGTTCGTCATCGGCCGCAGCCTGTGGATCGCGATGAACGCGCGCGACACCTACTCGCGCCTGCTGGCCGGCGCGATCGCGATGAGCTTCTTCGTCTACGTGATCGTCAACGGCGGCATGATCACCGGCCTGCTGCCGGTGGTCGGCGTGCCGCTGCCGCTGATCAGCTACGGCGGCACCTCGGCGGTATCGCTGCTGACCGGCTTCGGCGTGCTGATGTCGATCCATGCGCACCGCAAGCTGATCGAGACCTGATGGCGCCCAGGGCGCGTGTTACCCTAGCCTCGCCGCGGCGCCGCCTCGCGCGCCGCGCGCCTTTCCGCTCCCGTAGACCGATGCCCTGGCTGATCCGCGTCCTGCCGCTGCTGGCCCTGTTCCCCGCGTTCGCGCTGGCCGCCGCCGAGCCCGCCGCGGAAAGCGTACCGACCGAAGCCCATCCCGGCGCGCGCGCGTTCGCGCGCGAGGTCGCGCAGCGCCGCGGCCTCGACGAGGCGTCGATCCTGGCCACGCTGGACGCGGCGCGGTACCAGCAGGGCATCGTCGACGCGATCAGCCGCCCAGCCGAGGCCAAGCCGTGGAAGGACTACCGGCCGATCTTCCTGACCGACCGCCGCATCGCCGACGGCGTGGCGTTCTACCGCGCGCACCGCGAGCTGCTGGAGCGCGCCGCGCAGGACTTCGGCGTGGCCCCGGAGTACGTGGTCGCGATCCTCGGCGTCGAGACCGGTTACGGGCGCATCACTGGCCGCTACCGCGTGATCGACGCGCTGGCGACGCTGGCCTTCCACTATCCGCCGCGCGCCGCGTTCTTCCGCGGCGAGCTGGAGCAGCTGTTCGCGCTGCCGCCGCACCGGTTGCCGCAGCCGCTGGACCGGCTGACCGGCTCCTACGCCGGCGCGATGGGCTGGGGCCAGTTCATGCCGTCCAGCATCGCCGCCTACGCGCGCGACTACGACGGCGACGGCACCATCGACCTGTGGAACTCGCTGCCCGACATCGTCGCCAGCGTCGCCAACTACTTCGCCGCGCACGGCTGGGAGCGCGGCGCGCCGGTGGCCGAGCGCGTGCAGCGCGCGGCGGACGCGCAGGCGGTCGCCGCGGACGGCGTCGAGCCGTCGTTCACCATGGGCCGGCTGGAGTCCTGGGGCTACGCGCCGTTCGTGCACGTCGACCCCGCGCGCGCGGCCACCCTGCTGACCCTGGACGGCGCCAACGGCCCCGAGTACTGGGCGATCTACCGCAACTTCCAGGTGATCACCCGCTACAACCGCAGCCCGCTGTACGCGATGGCCGTGTACCAGTTGGCGCAGGCGATCGCCGCCGGCGCGGCGCAGGCGGACCTCGGCCGATGAGGTTCGCGCTCGGGTGCGTGGCGGGCGCCGCGCTGCTGCTGGCCGGCTGCGCGCACGAGCGGCCGCGGCCGACGGCGCCGGGCGCGCCGCCCGCCGCGGGCGGCGCCGACGACACCACGCTGCCGCAGTCGAGCCGCTACCGCCTCGACCGCGACGGCGGGCCCGGCGCGCCGCCCGTCGACGTCAGCAAATTGCCCGAACCGGCGCCGAGAATCGAGCCGCGCTCGCGCTACGGCAACAAGTCGCCGTACACCGTGCTCGGCCGTACCTACTATGTGCTGCCCAGCGCGAAGGGCTACGTCGAGCGCGGCATCGCCTCGTGGTACGGCAACAAGTTCCACGGCTACATGACCTCGAACTTCGAGCCTTACGACATGTACCAGTTCACCGCCGCGCACAAGACGCTGCCGCTGCCGAGCTACGCGCGGGTGACCAACCTCGCCAATGGCAAGAGCGTGGTCGTGCGCGTCAACGATCGCGGGCCGTTTGCCGAGAACCGCCTGATCGACCTCAGCTACGCCGCCGCGGTGCGCATCGGCATCTGGCCCAAGGGCACCGGCGTGGTCGAGGTGCGCGCGATCGACCCCGCCGCGCCGGCGGAACTGCCGCCGCCGCCGGCGGTCACAGCGGCAGGCGGCGCGCCGCGGCTGTATCTTCAGGCCGGTTCGTTCGCCGACCCGGCCAACGCCGCGCGGCTCGCCGCGCGGCTGCGCGCGCTGGGCGTGGGGCCGGTCGGCGTAAGCGAAGTCGGCGTCAACGGCCGGCGCGTGACGCGCGTGCGCATCGGACCGCTGCCCGACGTGGACGCCGTCGACCGCATCAGCGAGCGCCTCGGGCGCGAAGGCATTCCGCACGTCCGGGCGACCGTGGACGACTGAGCCACCGTATCGAACAGCCTCACCACAGGAACCGTCATGAAGCCGCTTTCCCGCATCCTGCTCGCACTCTCCCTGACCGCGCTGGCCGCTGCCGCCGGCGCCGCCGTGCCGGTGCCGCAGCCGAAGCCGGCGGTGTCGCTGCCGCAGGCGCCCACGCCGCCGCCGCCGGACATCGACGCGAAGAGCTGGGTGCTGATGGACTACGCCACCGGCCAGATCCTCGCCGCCAAGGATCCCGACCTGCGCGTCGAGCCGGCCTCGATCACCAAGGTCATGACCGACTACGCGGTGTCCGCCGAGGTCGCCGCCGGCAAGGTGCGCATGGACGACCCGGTGTTCATCAGCGAGAACGCCTGGAAGTCCGGCGGCGCCGGCACCGACGGCTCGACCAGCTTCCTCAAGGTCAACTCCAAGGTGCCGCTGAAGGATCTGCTGTACGGCATGATCATCCAGTCCGGCAACGACGCCGCGATCGCGCTGGCCGAGCACGTCGGCGGCTCCGAGGCGACCTTCGCCGAGCTGATGAACGCCTACGCCAAGCGGCTCGGCATGGCCGGCACGCACTACGTCAACGCCTCCGGCTATCCGGCCGCCGACCACTACACCACCGCGCACGACGTGGCGCTGCTGTCGCGCGCGCTGATCCACGACTTCCCCGAGGACTACGCGATCTCCGCGATCAAGGAGTTCGAGTGGAACGGCATCAAGCAGCACAACCGCAACACCCTGCTGTGGCGCGACCCCAGCGTGGACGGCATCAAGACCGGCCACACCAAGGGTGCCGGCTTCTGCCTGGCCGCCTCGGCCAAGCAGGGCGACGCGCGCATGATCGCGATCGTGATGGGCGCGCCCAGCGAGAAGGCGCGCGCCGACGACGCCCAGGCGTTGCTGAACTACGGCTTCCGCTTCTACGAGACCCACGTGCTGTACCAGGCCGGCAAGCCGGTCGCCACGCCGACGCTGTGGAAGGGCGAGACGGCGCAGTTGCCGGTCGGCGTCGCCGAGAACGTGCTGGTGACCATCCCGCGCGGCCGCTACGGCGACCTCAAGGCGAGCATGGACCTGCCGGCCACGCTGATCGCGCCGTACAAGAAGGGCCAGCCGATCGGCAGCCTGCGGGTCAGCCTGGACGGCAAGCCGGTCGCGCAGCGGCCGCTGGTCGCGCTGGCCGACGCGCCCGAGGGCGGCTTCTTCAAGCGCCTGTCGGACGCCGTGCTGCTGTGGTTCCAGGGCGGCAAGGGCAGCGCCCCCGAGCAGCAGCCGGATACCCGTTGATGCGCGACCTCGACGCCCTGCGCCCGCAGCCCGGCCAGGGCTTCCAGTTTCCGGGCAGCTTCGAGATCACCGCGATGGGCCACGCCGGCGCGGACCTCGAGGCGCGCGTGCCGGCGATCCTGGCCGCGCTGGGGCTGGGCGTGCTGGAGGCCAGCCTGCGCACACGGCCCTCGCGCGAGGGCCGCTATGTCGCCGTGACCGTCAGCTTCACCTGCCCCTCGCGCGAGAAGTACGAAGCGGCGCACGCGGCGCTGCGTGCGGAACCGGATATCCGGTATACGCTGTAGCGGGACTCGGGACTCGGGTGCTTCTTGCCATGCACCGGGTATTGTGGGCGTCCGCGTACGGACGCATGTAGCGACGGCCCGCCGCCGCATCCGATCATTCATCGCACCGTTCGTATCGACACCGTGAACGCCGAGTCCCGAGTCCCGAGTCCCGAGTCCCGCCCTCTGCTGGTCCGCCGCCTCGGCCGCCAGCGCTTCGAGTCCACCTGGCACGCGATGGAGGCGCTGACCGACGCGCGCGACGAGGCCACCGTCGACGAGCTGTGGCTGCTCGAGCACGACCCGGTGTTCACGCTCGGCCAGGCCGGCAAGCCCGAGCACCTGCTGGCGCCGGGCGACATCCCGGTGGTGCCGACCAACCGCGGCGGCCAGGTCACCTACCACGGCCCCGGCCAGATCGTCGGCTACCCGCTGTTCGACCTGCGCCGCATCGGCATCGGCGTGCGCGAGTTCGTGCACCGCATCGAGCAGGTGATGATCGACGCGCTGGCGGACTGGAACATCGGCGCCGAGCGCCGCGAGGGCGCGCCCGGCATCTACGTGGCCGGGGCCAAGGTCGGCGCGCTCGGCCTGCGCGTCCGCCACGGCTGCACCTTCCACGGCCTGGCCCTGAACGTGGCCATGGACCTGGAGCCGTTCCTGCGCATCAATCCGTGCGGTTACAAGGGTTTGCGGGTCACGCAGGTGCTAGACTTGGGCGGTCCGTCGCGGCTGGCGGAGGTCGAGGACGCGCTGGTGCGGGAGTTCTGCCGCCAGTTCGGTTTCGACGCGCGCGCCGCCGATCCCGTCATCCCCCACAGCGAGCGCGGGCGCAAGCCCGCATCAGCATGAGCGACACGATTTCCGGCAAGACCATCCCGATCACCGTGGTCGGCGCCAAGGCCGTCGGCGAAGACAAGATCGCGCGCAACCGCGCCGGCTTCGACAGCGACGCGCCGGCGCTGCGCAAGCCGTCGTGGATCCGCGTGCGCCTGCCGCAGGGCAACGCGGTGCAGAAGCTCAAGGAGAAGCTGCGCGCCAACGCGCTGGTGACGGTGTGCGAGGAAGCCTCGTGCCCGAACATCCACGAGTGCTTCAGCAAGGGCACCGCGACGTTCATGATCCTCGGCGACGTGTGCACGCGGCGCTGCTCGTTCTGCGACGTCGCCCACGGCCGCCCGCAGCCGCCCGATCCGCTGGAGCCGGCGCGCCTGGCGCGCACCATCCGCGACATGGGCCTGCGCTACGTGGTGATCACCTCGGTCGATCGCGACGACCTGCGCGACGGCGGCGCCGCGCACTTCGCCGCGTGCATCCGCGCGGTGCGCTACGAGAACCCGGCCACGCGCATCGAGATCCTGACGCCCGACTTCCGCGGCAAGGGCCGCATGGAGCGCGCGCTGGAAGTGCTGAAGGATTTCCCGCCGGACGTGTTCAACCACAACCTCGAGACCGTGCCCGAGCTGTACCGCGAAGTGCGCCCCGGCGCCGATTACGCGTGGTCGCTGGAGCTGCTCAGGCGCTTCAAGGCGCAGCACCCCGAGGTGCCGACCAAGTCCGGCATCATGCTCGGCCTCGGCGAGACCCGCGAACAGGTGCTCGGCACGCTGCGCGACCTGCGCGCGCACGACGTCGACATGATCACCATCGGCCAGTACCTGCAGCCGTCGCCGCACCACCATCCGGTGCGCCGCTACTGGGCGCCCGAGGAATTCAACGAACTGCACGAGCTGGGCATGGCGCAGGGCTTCGCCCACGTCGCCGCCGGGCCGATGGTGCGGTCGTCCTACCACGCCGACGAGATGGCCCACGCGGCCGGCTACGTCGGAGCCGCCTGAGGATTGTCCATGTCTCCGCGCATCGCGCTGGTCGCCCTGCTGTTCCTCGCGGTCTCCGCCGGCGCCGCGCCGGCGCCGCTGCTCAAGCCCGCCGCGGCCCAGACCAAGGCCGCCTACCTGTCGGCGCAGGCGCTGACGCGCTTCCACTACGCGCCGCAGCCGCTCGACGACGCGATGTCGCAGAAGATCTTCAAGGCCTACTTCGACGCGCTCGACGGCGAGAAGCTGTTCTTCACGCAGGCCGACCTCGACCGCTTCGGCGCCGTGCGCACCCAGCTCGACGACGCGATCTGGAACGGCGACCTCGCCGTGCCGTTCGCGATCTTCAACCTGTACGAGCAGCGCGTGGTCGAGCGCCTCGGCTATGCGCGCAGCCAGCTCGCCAAGGGTTTCGACCTCGGCGTCGACGAGAGCTACGAGTACGACCGCAAGAAGGCGGCGTGGCCGAAGGACGCCGCCGAGCTGGACGACCTGTGGCGGCGCCGCGTCAAGAACGACTGGCTGCGCCTGAAGCTGGCCGGCAAGGACGACGCCGAGATCCGCAAGACGCTGGACAAGCGCTACGCCAACTACCTCGACCGCGTGCAGCAGCTCGACGCCGAAGACGTGTTCCAGACCTTCATGAACGCGTACGCGATGTCGGCCGATCCGCACACCAACTACTTCGGCCCGCGCGCCTCGCAGAACTTCGACATCGCGATGAAGCTGTCGCTGGAGGGCATCGGCGCGGTGCTGGAACGGCGCGACGAGTACACGCAGATCCGCGAGATCGTGCCCGGCGGCCCGGCCGCGAAGTCCGGCAAGCTGCAGGTCGGCGACCGCATCGTCGGCGTCGGCCAGGGCACCGCGGGGCCGGTCACCGACGTGGTCGGCTGGCGCCTCGACGACGTGGTCGAGCTGATCCGCGGGCCGAAGGACACCACCGTGCGCCTGGAAGTACTGCCGGCCGACGCCGGCGTCGACGGCAAGCACGTCAACCTTGCGCTGGTGCGCAAGAAGGTCAGCATCGAGGAGCAGGCGGCGAAGAAGTCGATCATCGAGGTGAAGGACGGCGGCGCCGTGCGCCGCATCGGCGTGATCGACCTGCCGACCTTCTACCAGGACTTCGACGCGCGTCGCCGCGGCGATCCCGAGTTCAAGAGCGCCACGCGCGACGTCGCGCGCCTGCTCGGCGAGCTGAAGCAGGCGCGGGTCGACGGCGTGGTCGTCGACCTGCGCAACAACGGCGGCGGCTCGCTGGACGAGGCCACGCGCCTGACCGGCCTGTTCATCGACAAGGGTCCGGTGGTGCAGCGCCGTGCCGCCAACGGCCGCATCCTGATGGACGACGACGACGAGCCGGGCATGGCCTGGAGCGGCCCGCTGGCGGTGCTGGTCAACCGCGGCTCGGCCTCGGCGTCGGAGATCTTCACCGCCGCGCTGCAGGACTACGGCCGCGGCCTGGTGGTCGGCGAACCGACCTTCGGCAAGGGCACCGTGCAGAACCTCGCCAACCTCGACGAGATGATGGGCAACGAGAAGCCGGAGTACGGCGAGCTGAAGATGACCACCGAGGAATTCTTCCGCATCGACGGCGGCTCCACCCAGTTGCGCGGCGTGACCCCGGACATCGCCTTCCCGAAGACCGTCGACGCCGACGACTTCGGCGAGTCCAGCTACGACAACGCGCTGCCGTGGACGCAGATCGCGCCGGCGCAATACCACAAGGTCGCCGACCTGTCGCCGCTGCTGCCGCTGCTGAAGCAGCGCCACGACGCGCGCGTCGCGCACAGCCCGGAGTGGAAGCTCTACCTCGACGAGCTGGCGGCGGCGCGCCGCACGCACGACCAGACCACGGTTTCGCTCGATTACGCCGTGCGCGAGAAGGAGCGCAAGCAGATCGAAGCGCAGCAGGCCGAGTTCAAGGCGCGCGAGAAGGCGCTGCTGCAGGCCTCCGCCGGCGCCGCCGGCAAGGGCGCCCCGGCGAACGCCGCTTCGGTGCCGAAGCCGGCGTCCAGCACCGGCGACGCGCTGCTGCGCGTCGACGACGGCCTGCAACCGGGCGAGCGCAGCCTGAAGAGCGAGCTGGCGCAG
This sequence comes from Mizugakiibacter sp., assembly GCF_039680435.1. NCBI lineage: Bacteria > Pseudomonadati > Pseudomonadota > Gammaproteobacteria > Lysobacterales > Rhodanobacteraceae > Mizugakiibacter > Mizugakiibacter sp. The sequence goes on from NZ_JBDKSX010000111.1 coordinate 16,289, forward strand.
GAGAAGGCCGCGGAGAACGCGCGCGACGTGTTGTTGCAGGAAGCCGCGCACATCCTCGCCGACGAGGTCGACCTGGTGCACGCCGACACCCGCCTCGCCGCGCGCGTGCTGCCGGCGCAGAAGTCGCCGATCGACTGATCCACCCGTAGCGTGCGCTGTGCGCACGCTACGCGCTGCAAGCGGGGGGAGGAGCGCTCGTCTTCCGATCGCGCGCCGTCAAGTCCGCAGGGCGGAAGCCGCGTGCGGCTTCCGCCGTTCCGTCGCCACGGATGCCGTGGCGGGCGACGCCTGCGCCTAGCGCGGATAGCGCTCCTCGAGGAAGCGGAAGAACGCGCGCAGGCCCTGCGCCTCGCCGCCCTTCGGCCGGCCCGGGCGGTCGGTGTCGTTCCACGCATACGTGTCGAGGTGCAGCCACGGCGTTGCCTCCGGCACGAAGCGCTCCAGGTACAGCGCCGCGGTGATCGCGCCGGCGTGGCGCGAGGCGCCGCTGTTGGCGAAGTCGGCGAGGTAGGACTCCAGCATCTTGCGGTACGGCCGCCACAGCGGCAGCCGCCACAGCGGGTCGCGCACCGCGCGCGCGGCGGCGAGCACGGCGTCGGCCAGCGCGTCGCGGTTGGCGAACAGCGCCGGCAGGTCGGGGCCGAGCGCGACGCGCGCGGCGCCGGTCAGCGTGGCGAAGTCGACGATCAGGTCCGGCTGCTGCTCGGCGGCGTAGGCCAGCGCGTCGCACAGGATCAGCCGGCCCTCGGCGTCGGTGTTGTCGATCTCGACGGTGTGGCCGGCGCGCGTGCGGATCACTTCGCCGGGGCGCAGCGCGTTGCCGGCGACGGAATTTTCCACGGCCGGCACCAGCAGGGTCAGGCACACCGGCAGCTGCGCCTGCATCACCAGGCCGGCCAGCGCGATCGCGTGCGCGGCGCCGCCCATGTCCTTCTTCATCCAGCGCATGCCGTCGGCGGTCTTGAGGTCGAGGCCGCCGGAGTCGAAGCACACGCCCTTGCCGACCAGCACCAGGCGCGGATGCTGCGGGTTGCCCCAGCCCAGCTCGACCAGGCGCGGCGCGCGATGGCTGGCGCGTCCGACCGCGTGGATGGTCGGGAAGCCGGCCTTCAGCAACTGCTCGCCGACGAAGGCGCGCGTCTTCGCGCCGTGCGCCTTCGCCAGCGCGGCCACCGCCTCGGCGAGCTGTTCGGGGCCGAGATCCTCGGTCGGCGTGTTGACCAGGTCGCGCACCTGCAGCGCGGCGTCGAGCTGCGGCGCCAGCGTCGCCAGCATGTCTTTCGGCAGCAGCAGCCGCGCCGGCGCGCGCTTGGGCGCGCGGTAGCGCGCGTAGCGGTAGGCGCCCAGCGCCCAGCCCAGCGCGACGAGTTCGCGCTCGGCCAGCACGCCCTCGTCGGCGAGCCGGTAGTCGCCCTCGGGCAGCGCGTGCGCGAGCGCGCCGAACGCCCACAGCGGCTCGTCCGCATCGACGCCGGCCAGCACGCGCGCGCGCCGGCCCTGCGCGTCCGGCAGCAGGCATAGCGTGCCGGGCGCGGCGTCGAAGCCGGCGGCGTCGAGCCAGCGCCGCTGCGCGGCGTCGAGGCGCTTGCGCGCGGCGGCGAGGTGGGCGCGATCGACGCTTTCGACGGGCACGGCGCGCGCGCCGCGGCGCAGTTCGGCAAGACTGGGGTGCATCGCGAGGATCTCCGCTGCGGCGCGGGGCGCCGGTTCAAGCGGCCATCGTGCGCCCGGCGTGGCGTTCGCACCAGTCCGCCAGCGCGGCGAGGTCGGCGATCGTCATGTCCGGCGCGTCGCCGCCGCCGGTCCAGTCGCGCCCGTCGCGGTTCAGCCAGGCGCAGCGCAGCCCGGCCGCGCGCGCGCCGGCCACGTCCAGCGCGGGATCGTCGCCGACGTGCAGCACGCATTCCGGCGGCACGCCCAGCGCCGCGCAGGCGGCGCGGAAGATCGACGGGGCCGGCTTGCCGACGCCGTGCTCGCGCGCGCTGACGCGGGCGCGGAAGTGGTGCGCCAGGCCGATGCGTTCGAGGTCGGCGTTGCCGTTGGACACGCTCGCCAGCGGCAGCAGCGCGGCCAGGCGCGCCAGCGCGGGCAACGCGTCGGGGTAGGGCTCGACCGCGTTGCGCGCGTCGAAATAGGCGGCGTAGGCGGCGTCGACGAGCGCCGCGTCGTCATGCCCGCAGGCGGCGAAGGCGCGCGCCAGCGACAGCCGTCGCTGCGCGCTGAAATCGTGCGCCAGCTCGGGGTGTTCGGCGGCGACGCGGTCGCGCAGCGCGCGCATCGCCGGAATCGGGAACGCACGCGCGGCCGCCGGGCAGTGCGCCTGCATCCAGGCGTCGAGGCGCTGCTCGGCGCGCGCGATCACCGGCGCGATCGGCCACAGCGTATCGTCGAGATCCAGCGACAGCGCGAGGATGCGCACGTCAGTTGCCGTCGTCCTTGTCGCCGCTCTTGCGCCGCGACTTCTCGGCGCGCTGGCGCGCCTCGGTGGTGCGCTCGGAGGTGGGCGCGATCGACGACTGCGCGGAATAGGTCGCGCGCGGCGCGGCCAGCGGGCCGTTCATCGGCGTCACCCCGCGCACGCGCGCGTCGACCCAGGCGAGGTGGTCGTCGCGCTGGTTCGCCAGCGCCAGGCCGTCGGCGTAGGGCAGCAGGCCGTGCTCGCGCAGGATCGCCTTGGCGCGGTCGCCCTGCAGGAAGTCGAGGAACGCGCGCACCGTGGCCGCGTGCGGGCCGCCGTCGCGCGAGACCACGTAGAGCGGCGTGTACAGCGGATAGCTGCCGTCGGCGACCGCGCTCGGCGTCGGCCGCACGCCCTCGACCGGGAGCATGCGCAGCTTGTCGTTCTCGCGCGCGCCGGACAGCGTGGTCACGCCGAAGCCGTTCGGATCCAGCGTCACCGCCTCCTCCAGCTTGGCCGTGTTCATGTACAGGCGCGGCGCGGCCACCGGCTGGTCGCCGCGCTTGAACAGCAGCTCGCGCAGGCTGTATTCGATGCCGTCCAGCGGGCTCGCCACCGAGTACAGGTTGATCGGCGCGTCGTTGCCGCCGAGCTGCTTCCAGTTGGTGATCTTGCCGAAGTAGACGTCGTGCAGTTGCTTCAGGCTGATGCCGGCCACCGGGTTGCGCGCGTGCGCGATCATCACCAGCCCGTCCCACGCCACCGGGGTGAAGGTCAGGCCGGATTCCTCGGCGCGCTTGGCGTAGGCCGGGCGCGCGCTGCCGGCCATGTCGGCCTGGCCGCCGGCGACGGCGTCGATGCCGGAGATGGTGTTGAACGACACCACCTGGATCGGCCCGTGGCCGCTGGCCTGCCAGGCGCGGGCGATGTCGGTGCCGACGCCGCGCGAGCTGGCGACGTCGCCGCGCCAGGTCAGCGCAGTGCGGTCGGCATTCGCGCTCTTGGCGACGCCGGCGCGGTTGCTCTTGCTCGCGCCGTGCTTGCCGGCGACGGCGGCGCCGGAGACGGCGACGAGGCCGGCGAGAAGGAGCGTCAGAAGGGTCCTGGCCATGGTGATTCGGCTCTGCTGCAGGGGATGCGGCGGCGATTATGGGCTCCGCCGCGCGCGGCCGCACGCGCGCTGCGTCACTGTTCGGGCGGCCGCGGGCGCCGCGAACGTGCATGCGCGCGCATTTCCGCCGTGCGCGTTCCGCTACGGCACCAGCAGGTACAGCAACTGGTCGCCGCGCACCACCGCCAGCATCAGTTGGCGCGGCCGCTGGGCCAGCGCGCCGCGCAGCGCGCGCAGGTCGGTCAGTTGCCGCTGGTTGAGGCCGACCACCACGTCGCCCTGCTGCAGGCCGGCCGCGGCGGCGCGGCTGCCGGCGCCGAGCGCGGTGATCTGCACGCCGTACAGCCCTTGCCGGCGCAGGCGCTGCGGGACATCGCTGAGGGTGAGGCCGGCGAGGCGCGCGTCGAGCTGGGCGCCGTCGGCGCTGGCGAGGCGCTCGGGCTCGACGCGCGCGCGCACGGCCAGCGGCTTGCCGTCGCGCAGCACGCCGAGGTTCAGCGCGCTGCCGACCGGCGCCAGACCTTCGGCGTTGCGCAGGTCCTGCGGCGTGCGCACCGGGTTGCCGTCGACCGCGGTGATCACGTCGCCCGGCTTGAGCCCCGCGCTGTCGCCGGCGGAACCGGCATCGACGCGCGTCACCACCGCGCCGGCGTCGGCGCCAACGCCCAGCGCCTGCGCGATGCGCGGCGTCAGCGCCTGGGTGTCGATGCCGAGGCTGCCGCGCCTGACCGTGCCGTAGCGGATCAGCTGCTGCATCACCTCGCCGGCGAGATTGGACGGGATCGCGAAGCCGATGCCGACGTTGCCGCCCGAGGGCGAGTAGATCATCGTGTTGATGCCGACCAGCTCGCCGCGCAGGTTGACCAGCGCGCCGCCGGAGTTGCCCGGGTTGATCGAGGCGTCGGTCTGGATGAAGTTCTGGTAGCTGTTGTCGCCGAGGCCGGTGCGGCCCAGCGCCGAGACGATGCCCGAGGTGACGGTCTGGCCGAGCCCGAACGGATCGCCGACCGCGACCACGTAGTCGCCGACGCGCAGCCGCGCGGAGTCGGCCAGCGCCAGCGCGTGCAGTCCTGCGGCGGGGATCTGCACCACCGCCACGTCGGTGTCGGGGTCGGCGCCGGTCAGCTTCGCCTTGAAGTTGCGGCCGTCCTGCAGGGTCACGGTGATGTCGTCGGCGCCGGCGATCACGTGGTTGTTGGTCAGCACGTAGCCCTTCGCCGCATCGACGATCACGCCGGAGCCGAGCGACTGCTCGACGCGCTCGCGCGGCATGTCGGGCACGCCGAAGAAACGGCGGAAGAACGGATCGTCGAAGAACGGATCGCGCACGCGCACGTGCGTCTTCGACGAGATGTTGACCACCGCCGGCGTCACCTGGGTCAGCATCGGCGCCAGCGAAGGCAGCGGCGCGGCGGCGGGCACCGCGGGCGCGGCGGGCGCGGGCGGCGCGGCGCGTCCGCCCGACGGCAGCACCAGCAAAGCGGCGAGAAAACCGGCCAGCGGAAGCGCGGCGAAACCGGGCCAGCCGAGGGCAATGCGCAGGTTCACGGGCGACTCCTTGTCGCGAAAAAACGGACACGTCTGGGACTGTATCTGCGCCGTCGGGTTCCGCGCGCGGCGCGCGCCGTCGGGGCCTTTACATTCCGAATTCGCCAGCGTAGTGTTCCTTCTCGCTCGCAAGCACAACATCTTGTGTCCGCGCAGACGGTGCGGGCCCATGCTTTGGGTTCGCGAGCGCTCAACCACGGGGGCGGTTGAAGGTTCCGGAATGCCTGATGCGCGGAGCGGACCGTAGCGTGGCGCCTTGATCTCGCCCAAGGCGGGGGCGGCGCCGGCGGGGGATGTTTTCCCCATCGATCGCACCGGCGTCCCGAGCGCGAGCGAGCCCCACGACCGTGGCCAAGAAAAAACAGCACGAACATAAGCGGGAGGTCGAGCAGACGATGAGCACGGTGCGCGCGGAAGCCCTGGCACGCGGCGCGGCGGAGATTCCGCTGCAGCCGGCTTCGTACGATATCTGGGACAAGAAATACCGGCTCAAGACCAAGAAGGGCGAACCGGTCGACGCCACCGTCGACGACACCTACAAGCGCGTCGCGCGCGCGCTGTCCGAGGTCGAGGCCACGCCGGACAAGCGCGAGTACTGGAACGAGCGCTTCCTGTGGGCGCTGCGCCGCGGCGCGATCCCGGCCGGCCGCATCACCTCCAACGCCGGCGCGCTGGAGCACAAGCCGGCCACCTCGACGATCAACTGCACCGTCTCGGGAACCATCCGCGACTCGATGGACAACATCCTCGAGCGCGTGCACGAGGCCGGCCTGACGCTGAAGGCCGGCTGCGGCATCGGCTACGAGTTCTCGACGCTGCGCCCGCGCGGCGCCTACGTGTCCGGCGCGGGCGCCTACACCTCCGGCCCGCTGTCGTTCATGGATATCTACGACAAGATGTGCTTCACGGTGTCCTCCGCCGGCGGCCGCCGCGGCGCGCAGATGGGCACGTTCGACGTCGCGCACCCGGACGTGAAGGAGTTCATCCGCGCCAAGCGCGAGGACGGGCGCCTGCGCCAGTTCAACCTGTCGCTGCTGGTCACCGACGAGTTCATGCAGGCGGTCGAGGCCGACGCCGACTGGCCGCTGGTGTTCCCGGTGCACGTCAAGGAACAGGACGAGATCGACCTCGCCGACCCGGCCAAGGTGGTCTGGCGCGAGTGGCCGACCCACGAGAACTACATCGCCCGCGACGACGGCCTGGTGGCCTGCAAGATCTACGGCCACATCCGCGCGCGCCACCTGTGGGACATGATCATGGTCTCGACGTACGACTACGCCGAGCCGGGCTTCATCCTGATCGACCGCGTCAACGAGATGAACAACAACTGGTGGTGCGAGCACATCCGCGCCACCAACCCCTGCGGCGAGCAGCCGCTGCCGCCGTACGGCTCCTGCCTGCTCGGCTCGGTGAATCTCACCACCTTCGTGCGCGACCCGTTCGGCCCGAAGGCGCGCTTCGACTGGGAGGAGTACCGCGAGGTGGTGCGCGTGTTCACGCGCATGCTCGACAACGTGGTCGAGATCAACGGCCTGCCGCTGGAGCAGCAGCGCAACGAGATCCTGCGCAAGCGCCGCCACGGCATGGGCTTCCTCGGGCTGGGCTCCACCCTGGCGATGCTGAAGATGAGCTACGGCGACGCCGACGCCTGCGCGTTCGCCGAGGACGTCGCCCGCGAAATGGCGATCGCCGGCTGGGAGGTCGCGCTGTCGCTGTCGAAGGAGAAGGGCCCGGCGCCGATCCTGGCCGAGGACTTCACCGTCACCGGCGAGATGCTGCGCAAGCGCCCGGAGATGGCGGCCGACGGCTACCAGGTCGGCGACGTCATCCCCGGCCGCGTGCTGCACGCGAAGTACTCGCGCTACATGCAGCGCGTCGCCTCGGTGCGCCCGGAACTGGTCGCCGAACTGGCCGAAGTGGGCGCGCGCTTCACCCACCACAGCTCGATCGCGCCGACCGGCACGATCTCGCTGTCGCTCGCCAACAACGCCTCCAACGGCATCGAGCCCAGCTTCGCCCACCACTACTCGCGCAACGTGATCCGCGAGGGCCGCAAGACCAAGGAGAAGGTCGAGGTCTACAGCTACGAGCTGCTCGCCTACCGCGCCCTGATCAACGCCGCGGCGATGCCGTTCTCCGACGACCCCAAGGCGCGCCTGCCCGACTACTTCGTCTCCGCCGACGACATCACCCCGACCGCGCACGTCGACATCCAGGCGGCGGCGCAGAAGTGGGTCGACTCGTCCATCTCCAAGACGGCCAACGTGCCGACCGACTACCCCTACGAAGACTTCAAGGACATCTACTTCTACGCCTACAAGCAGGGCTTGAAGGGCTGCACCACGTTCCGCTTCAACCCCGCCGCATTCCAGGGTGTGCTGGTCAAGGAAGCCGACCTCGAGAGCACCCTCTACCGCTTCGAGCTGGAGGACGGTAGTGTTGTGGAACTGAAGGGCAACGAGGAAGTGGAGTACGACGGCGAAGTGCACACCGCCGCCAACTTGTTCGATGCGTTGAAGGAAGGGTACTACGGCAAGTTCTGACTAGTCGGAGGGGTAACCAAGATGAGCGACATGACCACGATGGAACCGCTGCTGCCGGTCGTGCCTGTACCGGCACCGGCGCCGGCTGCTCCGGCACAGCCTGCTGCGAAGAAGGCTGCGCCGAAGAAGAAGGCTGCCAGGAAAGTTGCGAAGAAGGCGGTGAAGAAGGCGGTCAAGAAGGCTGCGCCGAAGCGGGCCGCCAAGAAGGCCGCGAAGAAGGTTGCCAAGAAGGCTGCCAAGAAGCGGGTAGCCAAGAAGGCGGCGAAGAAAGTCGCCAAGAAAGCCGCCAGGAAGCGCGTGGCGAAAAAGGCCGCGAAGAAGGCGGTCCGCAAGGTCGCGCGCAAGGCGGCCGGAAAGAAGCGGGCCGTGAAGAAGGCCGTGCGCAAGGTCGCGCGCAAGGCCGGCGCCCGCAAGGTTGCCAAGAAGGCCGCGAAGAAAACGGCCCGTCGCAGGAAGTAACCAGCCTACGCCCCGGCCCGGCCGTGCGGCCGGGCCGGCGTTCCGTCCACGGCCGCGTCACCCAGCAACGCAGAGAAGCAGCATGACGATCAAGATCGGCAAGAAGATCAAGGGCTACGCCGTCGTCAAACCGGAGGACAAGGCCAAGGAAGCCGCGACCGCCGCGGCGCCCGCCAAGGCGCCGGCCGCGCCCAGCGCGGAAGTGATCCAGATGCACGAGAGCGTGGAGCGGCCGGACACCCTGGTCGGCGCCACCTACAAGATCAAGTCGCCGCTGTTCGAGCACGCGCTGTACGTCACCTTGAACGACATCGTGCTCAACGCCGGCACCCCGCACGAAATGCGCCGCCCCTTCGAGATCTTCATCAACTCGAAGAACATGGACCACTTCCAGTGGATCGTGGCGCTGACCCGCATCATGTCCGCCGTGTTCCGCAAGGGCGGCGACGTCACCTTCCTGGTCGAAGAGATGAAGGCCGTGTTCGACCCGCGCGGCGGCTACTTCAAGGCCGGCGGCGTGTACATGCCCTCCATCGTCGCCGAGATCGGCGGCGTGGTGGAGCAGCACATGAAGATGATCGGCCTGATCCGCGACCCCGAGATGAGCGACGCCCAGCGCGCCCTGATCGCCGAGAAGCGCGCGGCCTACGAGGCCGCCGGCTCAAAAAAAAAGCCTGACGTAAGCCCCGCCGCCGCCGAAGTCGCGCCGAAGCCCGAGCCGCAGTCCAACGGCTCCTTCCCGCCCGGCGCCACCATGTGCCACAAGTGCAACACCAACGCCGTCGTCATGATGGACGGCTGCGCGACGTGCCTGAATTGCGGGTACTCGAAGTGCGGGTGAGCGAGTGATGAGTTGCGTCGCTATCAGCCGCGCTCGCGTCCACGGCGTATACGCGGTGCATGAGTAACGGCCGCTCGATTCGACTCTTCCTGGTGGACGGCTCTCCCGGAGGGCTGATCACTGCGGAAATCATGAACTGGACCGGCCATGTATTGGCTGGACCCCGCAGCATGCTTGCAGAGTTACTGAAACGTCCCGAGGTAGCTCGCACGGGCGTGTATTTCTTGGTCGGCCCTGATCCGGACAACCCGGCGCGATCGCTGGTCTACGTCGGAGAATCCGACGATGTGTCGACGCGGCTGAAGCAGCACAACCGTGGGGAAAATCAAGGTGGAAAGGATTTCTGGGAGAAGGTCTGCGTAGTTACCAGCAAGGATTCCAACCTGACCAAGGCACACGCAAAGTATCTGGAGAGCGTGCTGATTGGTTTGGCTAGGGAAGCCGCTCGATCCAGCCTCGTCAACGGAAATGCCCCCGTGTACGGCGCTCAATTGCCTGAGGCCGACATCGCCGATATGGCGTTCTTTCTCGAGCAGGTGCGCACTGTCTTGCCGGTGCTCGGGTTTGATTTCCTGCGCTCCCGCCCGAATGTTTCCTTTGCTCCGGGTACAGTCGGCAGCTCGGGTGGACAACGCGTTTCGCCAATCTTTGAACTGAGCATCCGCAAGCACGGGGTGAGCGCTCGCGCACGAGAGATCGATGGTGACTTCATTGTGCTCAAGGGGGCGGCGGCGCGAGCCCAATGGACCAGTGAGCATCCCGGCTACCGAGCTCTGTATGACCAGTTGGTAGATGACGGGATTCTCTCGGAACAAATGGCAGGGGTCCGCACTTTCACCGCTGACTACGCGTTCTCAAGTCCAAGCGCAGCCGCTGCTGTCATCTCGGGTCGCCCGGCCAACGGACGTACTGCATGGATCAATGCGGACACGGGCGAGTCGTATGCAAACTGGCAAGAGCATATTGTTAGTCAGATCTAACGATCGAATGAACTCACGAGATGCGCTCGTAGACCAACCTAAGTGCGTGGTGTGGGCTGTGCGAAGCGGAACCCGTCAACGTTATTCGTGGAAGGTGGCGCCATGAGCAACTCCATCACCCACGCCACCGACGCCGATTTCGACACCCAGGTGCTGCGCGCCGACATGCCGGTGCTGGTGGACTTCTGGGCGACGTGGTGCGGGCCGTGCAAGGCGCTGGCGCCGATGCTGGACGAACTGGCGCGCGACTACGCCGGGCGCATCAAGGTGGTGAAGGTCGAGATGGACGCCAACCCGAAGACCGCGATCGCCTGCCGCGTGCGCTCCGCGCCGACGCTGCAGCTCTACAAGGGCGGCAGCGTGCAGGCCACGCAGATCGGCCTGGTGCCGAAGGCGCAGATGGTGCGCATGATCGAGGCGGCGCTTTGAGCCTCATCGTCTCACGGTGAATCGCAGTGGAGACCGCATGGACGCGAACGAACTGGAATACGTGGGCTTCTGGCCGCGCGTCGGCGCGACGCTGATCGACGTACTGCTGATCAGCTTCTTCACCGTGCCGCTGATGCGCATGGTCTACGGCGCCGGCTACTGGAACGACTTCGCGCTGGTGCGCGGCCCGGCCGACGCCGTGATCAACTGGATCCTTCCGGCAATCGCCACCGTCGCGTTCTGGATGGCGCGGCAGGCGACGCCGGGCAAGATGGTCATCGGCGCGCGCATCGTCGACGCCGCCACCGGCGAACCGCCCACGCTCGGCCAGTGCGTCATCCGCTATCTCGGCTACCTCCTCTCGGCCGTGGTGCTGTGCCTCGGCTACGTCTGGGTGGCGTTCGACCCGCGCAAGCAGGGCTGGCACGACCGGTTGGCCAACACGGTGGTCGTGCGCAAGCGCGTGGCCGCCGTGCACCCTGTCCGCTTCGACGGCACCTGACCGCAACGGCGAAGCGCGAACGCCGTAATCACATGGACTCGCCCTTGCATTGCCAGGCGTCGAAGCGCCAGCGGTGGTGAGCTGTCGCTTCCACCGCAATCGTGCGAGGGCGAGTCCATGTGATTACGGCATGAGAGGGGAATGGGGCGGATAGGGTGTCGCCACCTGCAGCACCGCCGCGCCCTGCAGCGCGCCGCCGCGCAGGCGGGCCAGCGCTTCGTTGGCCTGCTCCAGCGGAAAGGTTTCGACGTGCGTGCGCACGGGCACCTGCGGCGCCAGCGCGAGGAATTCCTCGCCGTCGCGACGCGTGAGGTTGGCGACCGAGCGCAGCACGCGCTCGCCCCACAGCAGGCGGTAGGGAAACGCCGGGATGTCGCTCATGTGGATGCCGGCGCAGACCACCGTGCCGCCCTTCGCCGTCGCCGCCAGCGCGGCCGGCACCAGCGCGCCGACCGGTGCGAACACGATGGCCGCGTCCAGCGGTTCTGGCGGCGCGGCGTCGGAGGCGCCGGCCCACGCCACGCCCAGCGTGCGCGCAAAATGTTGCGCGGCGGCGTCGCCGGCGCGCGTGAACGCATACACCTCGCGGCCCTGGTGGCGCGCCACCTGCGCGACGATGTGCGCGGCAGCGCCGAAACCGTACAGGCCGAGCCGGCGCGCGTCGCCGGCGAGGCGCAGCGCGCGGTAGCCGATCAGCCCGGCGCACAGCAGCGGCGCGGCTTCGGCGTCGCCGTAGGCGTCCGGAAGGCGGAAGCAGTAGCGTGGGTCGGCGACGGTGTATTCGGCGTAACCGCCGTCGAGCTGGTAGCCGGTGAAGCGTGCGCGCCCGCACAGGTTCTCGCGGCCGCTGCGGCAGTACGCGCAGGCGCCGCAGGTCCAGCCCAGCCACGGCACGCCGACGCGCTCGCCTTCGCGGAAGCGCTCGACCTGCGCACCGTGCGCGACCACGGTGCCGACGATCTCGTGACCGGGCACCAGATCCGGTTTCGCGTGCGGCAGCTCGCCGTCGATCACGTGCAGGTCGGTGCGGCACACCGCGCAGGCGTGCACGCGGATCAGCACCTGGTCCGGGCCCGGCGCGGGCACCGGCCGCGATTCCGCGACCAGCGCGGTGTTCGGCGCGTGCAGCACCATGGCGCGCATGCGGCGGCTCCCGGCGAGGATGCCGCTGCCATTCTATGCGTGTCCGCCCGGTGTTTGATGCAAATCAATGGTCCGCGCGGGGCGGCTCACAGAATGCCGGTGTCGGCCGCACCTGTGCATGGTCAGGGATGACACTCCGCCACGCGTGGCGCTCGCGTCGCGGATGCACGTGCGTCGTCGCGTCGGAGGCCGCAAGGTTGCGGCGGAAGTGCGGCGGCGCACGCGCTCACGGACGAAGGTGGCGACGATGGCCGGCCTGCGGAAGCGGGATGCTGTCCTGCGCCGCCGCGCCAGTCCTCCGCACCCCTCCCGGAGCGACGCTCATGATCGAAGTCAACCAGACCTACGAACTGCTGCCGACGGTCGACCTCGGCGCCTACGCCGCATGGGTCAAGAAGGCGCTCGGCATCGTGCTGAAGCAGCCCGGCTTCGTGGAGTTCCGCGCCCACCGCAACCTGCTCGGCTCGCCGCAGGTGCGCACCACCACCGTCTGGCAGTCCGCTCCCGACTGGGCGCGGTTTGACGAGGGCGACTGGCAGACCCTCGAGCTCGAGTTGCGGCGCATGGCGACGCAGCTCCGGGTCGAGCTGTGGGGCCCGTCGCCGATGGTGCCGGAGCCGCTGCGGCCGGGACGCTGACGGACGCGCGCCCGGCGGGCGTCAGGTCGCTTCGAGCGTCGCGTACGCGCGCACAGGGAACGTGCCCATGCCCTTGACCTTCACCGGCACGGCGGAGAAGCGGAAGCCCGCGGTCGGGAGCTGGTCGAGCCCGCACAGGTGCTCGACGATCGGGATGCCGGCGCCGAGCAGCGCGGTGTGCACGGGGCGATGGCCGTCGGCGGTGTCGTCGATGTTCAGCGAGTCGATGCCGACCAGGCGCGCGCCGGCGTCGCGCAGATAGGCGGCCGCGTCCGCGGTCAGGAACGGGTGGCCCTCGAAGTAGCGGTCGGTGCGCCAGTGGCGGTCCCAGCCGGTGTGCACCAGCACCGCCTTGCCGCGCACGTCGAGCGGCAGGAAGACGCTGCGCCCGATCGCGCGGCCCGCCATGCCGGCGACGCGGGCGAGCACGCCGTCCAGCCCGGCGACCTCGTCGAGGTCGAATCCGGCCACGTCCTTGCCGTCGGCGTAGCGGTGGTACGGGCTGTCGATGTAGGTGCCGGTGTTGGCCACCATCGTGATCTTGCCGATCTGGAACTCGGTGCCTTCGGCGTAGTGCGCGCGCGACTGCGCGCGGCTGAGGTGGTCGCACACGATCGGCGCCGGCAGGCCCCTGTAGGTGATCATGCCGTCCTCGATGGCGTGGCTGAGGTCGATGTGGCGCGCCGCCGCCGCCGCGCGCGGCGCGGCCTGCGCCGAGGCTGCCGCGCGCTTGTGGCGCTCGTGGATGATCGTCTTGTTGAGGATGCGCACGGCGCCGACCATCAGCAGGCGCAGGTCGCGCACGATGTAGTCGGCCAGCGCGGTGTCGGCGATGTCGTCGCCGTCGATGTCGAGGCGGAAGCCCTGGCCCTGGATGCCGCCGCCGTTGGAGAAATCGATCTCGAAGTCGAACTGCACGCGCTTGTCGGTCGTTTCTGCGGGCATGTCTGCGTTATCCGTGCGTAGTCGCTGCCGATTATGGGCATCGTCGCGTGGGGCGGCATGACCACCGGCACGCGCCGGCCCCGCGGGCGCGGTGTGAGAGTCCGCGCGCCGCGGTTCGGCACAGAGCGGGGAGACAGCATGGATCTTGCGGGGGTGGAAACGGCGCCCGCCGGGGCGCGCGCCGCGTCCGGGCTGTGGCAATTCGCGGTCATCGGCGCGGTGCTGGCGACCGCCTGGTTCGCGCCGGGCTGGGGTTCGATCTACGGCGCCGCGGTGGCGCTGCTGATCGCCCGCTTCGAGCCGCGCCGCTGGCACGTGCCGCTGGGGCTGCTGAAGCGCACCGACTGGCGCCGCGTGGTGCTGTTCGGCCTGCTGGCGGGCGTCGCGCAACTGCTGCTGGCGAAGATCCTGCTGACGCCGGCCGTCGAGGCGCTGACCGGCCAGCACCGCGACCTGCGCATGTTCGACGCGCTGCGCGGCAACGTCGGCGCGCTGCTCGGCCTGCTGCCGACGATGTGGTTGTCCGCCGGCCTGTGCGAGGAGATCGTGTTCCGCGGCATCGCCCTGGGGCGCCTGCGCGCCGCGCTCGGCGGCACGCGCCTCGCCACCGCGGTCGCGTTCGTCGCTTCCTGCATCGTGTTCGGCCTGGCGCACGGCTACCAGGGCCTGAGCGGCTGGATCATCACCGGCGTGATGGGATCGGTGCTGGCGCTGGTGTATGTCGTTTCCGGCTACCGGCTGTGGTACGGCATCGCGCTGCACCTGGTCTACGACACGCTGGCCACGGCCTGCATCGCCTTCAACATCGACCGCGTATTCGCCGCCTGGGGCGCGCGGCTGTTCCACGGCTGACGGCACGCGGCCAGACCTTCACCCGGGTGCGCGACGGCGACGCGATCGCCGGCCGCCGCGGCGCGACCGGCACGCCGGGCCTGTTCCTGGTCGATCGCGACGGCCGCATCGTTTACGCCCGCGTCGGCGCCAGCCGGCCGGCGCAGCGTTCAGCGCGCAGGCGGGCGCCTGCTCTATCCTTGGCCGGTCGCTTCCACCCCTGAGGAAAGCCGTCATGCGCACGATGCCCACGCTCGCCGCCGTCCTGCTGGCCTGCGGACTCGCCCTGCTGCCGTCCGCGCCCGTGCGCGCCGGCACCGTCACCTGCAAGATGACCTTCACCCTGTCCGGCTGGTCGGCGTTCTACAAGACCTACTCCGGCTCCGGCCACGTCACCTGCAGCAACGGCCAGCGCGCGAACGTGCGCATCACCAGCAAGGGCGGCGGGCTGACCTTCGGCAAATCGACGATTACCGGCAAGGGCGAATTCTCCGGGGTCAGCAGCATCGGCGACATCTATGGCGCCTACGCGCACGCCAACGCGCACGCCGGTGCGGCCAGGTCGGCCGGCGCCACCGTGGTGACCAAGGGCGCGGTGTCGCTGGCGCTGGCCGGCAAGGGCGAGGGCTGGGACATCGGCGTCGACTTCGGCAAGTTCGTGATCGAGCGCTGAGCGCGCCGGGTCGCCGCCGCACGCGGCAAGCGCGCGGCCGGAAGTCATGCCGTGACTTCCGCGGCTTGCCGGCGCTCCGCTGCGCGCGCAGATTGCGGCTGCGCACCACGAGGTGCGCGGGCGGTGCGCGCCGGCAACCCTTCTGCGCCGGTGCGCATCCCATCCTTGCAGCCGCGAGGATCCGCACATGATCGAACTGTTCGCACTCGGAATGATGGCGCTGGTGCTGTGGGGCGTGGTCGCCGCGCTCTGCTCCCTGCTAGGTTTCGCCCTCAAGCTGACCCTGGGGCTGATCGGCGGCGTGCTCGGCCTGATCGGCGGCGCGATCGGCCTGCTGGTGGCGCTGGCGGTGCTGCCGCTGGTGGTGCTGGCGACGCTGCCGCTGTGGCTGCCGCTGGCGCTGCTGGTCGGCCTGGTCTGGCTGCTGGCGCGCAGCGGCCACGCGACGGCCACGCCCACGCGCTGACGCTCAGGCCAGCGCAAGCTCCATCTCGACCTGCTCGAGCGCGCCGCGCGCGAAGCCGAGCGCGCCGAGCACCGCGCTGCCCAGCTCTTCCGGCACCAGCGGCGGGATCGTCCACGCGCGTCCCGGATAGTGCGCCTGCAGCGTGACCAGCAGGCGCCGCGCGTGGCCCGCGCCGCGCACGTGCGGCGCCACGAACAGGTGGCCGAGCGAGAGCCGGTCGCGCGCACGGTCGTCGATCCAGGCGTAGGCCTTGTCGTCGATCGCGTAGGTGGACATCCACGCGAAGCCGGAGGCGACGCTGGCCGGCGCCAGTTGCCATGGCCATTCCAGCGTGTGGTCGGCGCCGAGCGCGCGCGCCAGCTCGATGCAGTGGGTGCGCCGCAGCGCCACCTCCGCCTGCGGCGTGAACGGTTCGCGGGTCCAGCCGAACAGGCGGCGGCGGGCGCGGAAGCCGGCGCGCTCGTACAGCCGGCGCGCGACGCCGTTGCTCGCGATCACTTCCAGCAGCAGGCGCGCCGCGCGCTGCTCGCGCGCCACCGCGATCGCCTCGTCCAGCAGCAGGCGACCGAGGCCGGCGCCGCGCGCGGCCGGTACGACGCCCATCGCGGCGATGCGCATGGTGTCGCCGCGGCGCGCCAGCAGGCACAGCGCGCAGGGCACGCCGTCGCGCAGGGCGATACGGCTGTGTTCGAGGTCGATCTGCTCGCTGCGCACGCGCGCGGCGAGCAGCGCGGCGTTCTGCCGGACCGGCACCACGTAGCCGCTGAACGCGGCTTCGAACAGCGCCGCCAGCGCCGCCAGCGGCAGTTGCCCGGCGCTGATCAGGCTCAGGCCGGGGAAGCGTTGGCGCAAAGTGGAAGAAGCGACGGAGGTGGTGGCGGCAAGGGCGGATACGACGGAGCGCGGGTGGAAGCTCGAAGGCATCAGTGCGCCACCAGCAAGGGCAGGCCGCTGTTCTGGAAAAGATAGCGGGTCGTGCCGCCCAGCGCCAGTTCCGCCAGCCGCGAGCGGCCCCAGGCGCCCATCACCAGCATGTCCGCCTCGTACGCGCTGGCCGCTTCCAGCATCGCGCTGCCGACCTTGCCCGCGGGCGCGAAGTCGACGTAGTCGGCGGTGACGCCGCGGCGTTCCAGCCACGGCCGCAGCGCCAGCGCGGGCGGCGCCAGCGGCAGGCCCTCGTCGCGGCGCGCGCCCACCAGCACGCGCACCGCTTCCGCACGCTGCAGCAGCGGTAGCGCGGCGCGCACCGCGCGCGCGGCTTCGCGCGCACCGTTCCAGGCGATCATCACGCGGCGCCCCGGCGTGCGCACCTGGCAGACGTCCGGCACCACCAGCATCGGCGAGGCGCCGGCGAACAGCGAGCGGCTGACGGTGCCGAAGCCGACCGGCGCGGACGGGTCGCTCTGCGGGCGCTCCATCACCACCAGGTCGGCCAGGCTGGCGCAGTGCGCGATCACGTCGACGGGGTCGCCTTCCAGCGCCAGCCACTCGCCGTCGACGCCGCGCCGTGCGCACGCCTCGCGCCACCAGTCCGCGCGTCCGCGCGCCTCTTCCAGTTCGTGCGCCATGAACTGGCCCTGGATCGCCACCGCCTCCGGCGCGACGAATGCGGCCGGCACCATCGGCACGACGTACAGGCCGCTCAGGCGCGCGCCGAAGCGCGCGCCCAGTTCGAGCGCGACGCGCACGCCGGCCGCCTGCACGTCCGCCTGGCGCACGTGAACGAGGATTTCCTGCATGCCTGCTGCTCCACCCGGGCCCGGCCGTAGCCTAGCGCGCGGCGCGTGCGCCAGGCCAATGCGGCGCAGGTTGCGCAACGCTTGCGGGCAGGAAAGGTGCTGCCCGCGCCGGCGGGAGCGGCTCCGGCCGCGATTGCGGGGCAGCGATTCGCGGCAGAAGCCGCAGGGGGAAGAACCCAAAAAAAGCCCGCCGGGGTGGGCGGCGGGCGGGGAATGCCGGACGTTCAGGGGGTAAGAGGGTATGGGGATCAACGCCCGGCGCAAGCAGCATCCGCGCCCCAGTGTTCAAGCGACGTTGCCGGCGCGTGAAAGCTGCCTTAAAGGCGCCTGCGGGCAAATGCCGGTCGCCGGCCCGGCGGCAAACCGGGCGCCCGGTCTCCGCTCGGCGCCGCTGTCCGGGCCATGCTTAACGCCGGCGCAAGCGGATGGCGCTAGCGTGCGCGAGTGCGGACGCGCGGCGGCGGTCTTCGCGGAGGTGGACCATGCATCGACGACATGCGGGATTCGTGTGCGGATGGCTGCTGGCGTCGCTGCTGTCCGGCTTCGCGCCGGCGGCGCATGCCGGCGCGACCGGGGTCGACTGCGACCTGCGCTTCGCGCTGCGCGGCTGGTCGCTGCTGTACAAGCGCGCCGAGGGCACCGGCACGGTGCGTTGCGACAACGGCCAGAGCATGCGCGTGAGGATCGTCGCCAAGGGCGGCGGGTTGACCGCGGGCAAGTACGTGATCGACGACGGCAAGGGCGCGTTCTCCGGCGTCAACGACATTCGCGAGGTGCCCGGCGTCTACGCGCAGGCGGAAGCGCACGCCGGCGCGGTCAGGAGCGGCACCGCGCAGGTGCTGACCAAGGGCCCGGTGTCGCTGGCGATTTCCGGCACCGGCCGCGGCTGGGATCTCGGCATCGCGTTCGGCTTGTTCGAGATCACGCCGGCGAAGTAGACGCAGGCGTTACACTCGGGCCGCATGCGCGGCGCCGCTGCGCGCCCACCCGACGACAAGGATCCCCGCCCATGGCCGAGCTCGCGATCGCCGCCGCCCAGCGCTATTCATTCGGCGAAGAGGTGGCCAACAGCCTGATCCACGGCCTCGGCATCGTGCTCAGCATCGCCGGGCTGGCGACGCTGGTCGCGTTCGCCGCGCTGTCCGGCGGCGCGCTGGCGGTGGCGAGCTGCGCGGTGTTCGGCGCCACCCTGGTGCTGGTGTACACGACCTCGACGCTGTACCACGCGATCCCGTTGCACGCGCCCAAGCGCGTGCTGCGCCATCTCGACCACATCGCGATCTACCTGCTGATCGCCGGCACCTACACGCCGTTCACCCTGGTCGCGATGCAGGGCGCGTGGGGCTGGGGATTGTTCTCCGCGATCTGGACGCTGGCGCTCGTCGGCTTCGTGCTCGAATTCACCGCGCTGCGCCACGTGCGCTGGCTGATGGCGCTGATCTACGTCGGCATGGGCTGGCTGGCGCTGGTCGCGTTCGGGCCGCTGAAGGCCAGCCTGGAAACCGGCGGGCTGGCGCTGCTGATCGCCGGCGGTGCGGTGTACACGCTCGGCGTGCCGTTCTACCTGTGGCGCAAGCTGCCGTACCACCACGCCGTCTGGCACCTGTTCGTGCTTGGCGGCAGCGTGCTGCACTTCCTGGCGATCCTGCTGTACGTGGTGCCGGACGCCGCGTGAAGCGAACGCGCCCGCCCCTTCCGGAATCGCCGGAAGGGACGGACGCGGGTGCGTCACTTCTTCTGCTGCGCCGGAACGAAAGCGCTCTTCACCGCCTGCGCCAGCAGGTCGGGCGGCAGCAGGCCCTGGCCGATCACGAAGTCGTTGAAGGCCTGGCGATCGAACCTGTCGCCCAGCGCGATCTGCGTCTCCGCGCGCAGTTGCAGCAGGCGCGTGTAGCCGTAGAAGTACGCGGTGGCCTGGCCGGGCATGCGGAACGTGTAGCGGTCCAGCTCCTGGCGCGTCATCGCCTCGGACAGGCCGACGTCGTGCACGAGGATGTCGTGCGCGCGCTCGCGGCTGATCAGGCCGAGGTTGAGCATCGGGTCGAGGAACGCGCGCGCCGCGCGCTGCAGGCGCGCCTGCAGGGCGAATAGCTGGCCGGCCGGCGGCTCGTACGGCAGCATCTCGGCCTCGGCGTACAGCGCCCAGCCTTCGACGTTGACGCTGTTGAAGGCGAACAGACTGCGCGCCAGCGACACGCCGCGCTCGACCATCGCCGCGAACTGCAGCTCGTGGCCCGGGCGGCCCTCGTGCGCGGTCAGCGTCCACGCCGCCGACTTGTGCGTGAAGTCGTCGTAGGCCTGGCTCTTGTCGCCGCTGCTGGACGGGTTGCCCATGGTCAGCACGAAGGTGCCGCGTTCGCCCTTGTTGTTGATCAGCGCAGGCGGATCCATGTGCGGCGCCGGCTGCGCGGCGGACTCCGCTTCCGAGGCGAGGCGCATCTGCATCGCGCGCTGCGGCAGCGTGACGATGTGCTCGCGGCGGATGATGTCCTCGATCTTGCCGATGACCTCGTGGTAGTAGGGCTCCACCGAGTTGCGGTCGAGCTGGTCCTTCTTCAGCGCCTTGATCACGTCGCGGTAGTCGTGCGCGTCGATGCCGTTCGCCTTGGCCACCTCGGGCGCGATCATCTGCATCGCCGCCTGGGTCTCCATGAACTCCAGCTCGGCCATGCGGATCAGCTGCTCGGGCGCGATGTCGACGCCGACCTGCTTGAGGTTGAACGCGTACAGCTCCGGCGGCAGGCGGAAGTCGCTGCGCGCGCGCGGCAGCACGGTGGCCTTCGCCCAGGCGTCGTAGTCCTTCAACTGCTGCGCCAGCGCGTCCAGCGCCGGCTCGGCGCCGGCGATCTTGTACTTGGCATAGAGCTGGCGGATGCCGTCGACATAGCGCTGCGTGTTGGCCAGGTTCTGCTCCACCTCGCCCTTGTACGGGCCGAGCAGCGCCTGGTCGGCGAGCTTCTCCGCGGTGCGCGCCTCGGCCAGCTTGACGATCGGCTCGCAGCCGCTGGCCATGCCGACGTAGCACTTCAGGCGCGCCAGCGCGGCCGGGCGGCGCTTGGCGTCGACCTGGTCCTGCAGCAGGACGAACTCGCCCTGGAAGATGGTCTGGCCGACGTCGTAGTAGGGCAGCAGCAGCTTGGCGTTGAGCGTGTTGCCCTCGATCTGCTGGTCGGCGGAGTGGATCATGATCTCGAGGTCCTGGCGGACCTGCGGATCCTTTTCGGTGGCGAGCTGCCTCTCGAGGCCGGCCTTGGCGGCGGCGAGCGCCTGGTTGGCGCGCTCGACCACGTTGGGCTTGAGGTCGCTGACGCGGCTGTCGTAGCCGGGCAGGCCGAGCTGCGAGGCGAACTCCGGCTGGAAGTCGGCCAGCACCTTCAGCAGCGGCTGCGCGGCGGCGTTGCTCTGCTGCACCCACGCGGCCGGTTTCGGCGCGGCGGTGGGCGGGGCGGCCTGGACCGCGGTGACGACGAGGCCGCAGGCGAGCAGCGCCGCGGCGAGCTTGTGTCTCAACATGGGCCTTCTCCTCAGGGACGCAGCCAGCCTACGGGGCCGCAGGCCGCGATCCATGTGCCGGAGGTGGGAGCGCCGGTCGCGCGTCGTCAGGTGCGCCGCGCCGGCCGGGCCAGCGCCAGCGCCGCCGCCACCAGCAGCGCCGCGCCCAGCAGCGCCGCGCGCGCCGGCGCCAGTCCCGCCGCGACCAGCAGCGCGGTCGACAGCACCGGCGCGGCGTAGGCGGCGACGCCGAGCAGGCCGAGGTCGCCGCGCTTGGTCGCCGCGTCCCACAGCAGGAACGCGGTGCCGACCGGGCCGACGCCGAGCGCCAGCAGCGCCAGCCATTCGTGCGTGCTCGGCACCACCCACGCCTCGCCGCCGAGGTGCAGCGCCGCGCCGGCCAGCGCGGTCGCCGCGCAGGCGGGGATCAGCGTCTCCGCCGGCAGGCGGCTGAAGCGCGCGTTGGCCAGCGAGTAGCCGGCCCAGACGAACGCGCAGGCCAGCGCCAGCAGGTAGCCGAGCCAGGCGCCGCGCGCCGGGCCGGTCGCGCCGGCGCCGATCGCCAGCGCGGTCGCCGCCAGCCCGCACAGCGCGGCCAGCGCGCGGCGCGGCCGCGTCGCCGGATCGCGCGCGCCCGCGCCCAGCGCGATCAGCAGCGGCCACAGGTAGACGATCAGGCTGGCCTGCGCCGCCGGCGCGCGCGCCAGCGCGTTGAAGTACAGCGCGTGGAAGCCGAACAGCGCGCCGAAGCCGAGTGCGAACGCCGGCCACGGCTGCCGGCAGCGCGCCAGCGCCGCGCGCGGGCCGTGGCGCAGCGCGCTCGCCGCGAACGTCGCCAGCGCGCCGACGGCGAAGCTCGACGCCAGGAGCTGGTACGGCGGCAGGCGCCCGGCGCCGCGGCTGAGCAGGGCCAGCGTCGACCACAGCAGGATGGCGCCGAACCCGGCGAGGGTGGCGCGGCGGACGGCGGACATGGTGCGTGGTGCTCCGCTGGATTTCCGCCGAGGCTACGGCCGTGGGCCGCCGCCGTCTTGACCGCGCGTCTCGCCGCGCCGCGCGGTTCCCTAGACCCAGCCCTGGTCCGCCAGCTCGCGCTTGACGTAGGCGTAGTAGATCGGCGCCGCCACCAGCCCCGGCAGGCCGAACGCGGCCTCCATCACCAGCATCGCCAGCAGCAGCTCCCAGGCGCGCGCGTGGATCTCGTTGCCGACGATGCGCGCGTTCAGGAAGTACTCCAGCTTGTGGATCACCACCAGAAACGCCAGCGCAGCCAGCGCCACATACGGCGACACCGACAGCGCGATCACCGCGATCACGGTGTTGGAGACCAGGTTGCCGATCACCGGCAGCAGGCCAACCACGAAGGTCACCGCGATCATCGTCTTGGCCAGCGGCAGGTACACCCCCGCCAGCGGCAGGATCGCCAGCAGGAACAGCGCGGTGAACGCGGTGTTGACGAACGAGATCTTGATCTGCGCGAAGACGATGCGGCGGAACGCCTCGGCGAAGTGCGCGCTGCGCGCCAGCAGCTCGCGCGCCAGCGGGCGCAGGCGGTGCGCCGGGCGCACCTCGTGCAGCGCGATCAGCGCGCCCAGCACCATGCCGGCGAGCACGTGCACGAAGGTCTGCACCGCCTCCTTGCCGGCCAGTTGCAGCGTCTGGCCGTGGGTGCTCAGCCATTCGACGACCGCGCGCCGCAGCGTGTCGGTGTCCTCCGGCAGGTAGCCGACCACGCTTGCCGGCAGCTCGCTGCGCACCTGGTCGAGGATCTGCACCATGCGCCCGAACAGCACCTGCAGGCCGCCGGTGTCGCTGCGGAAGAACGCGCTCACGGCGACGATCGCCAGCGTCAGCAGGCCGACGATCGCGCCGGCCAGCAGCGCCACCGCGATCAGCCGCGCGCGCTCGCCGGTCAGCCGCCGCTGCAGCAGCGGCGCCAACACGTGCACCAGCTGGAACACCAGCAGCCCGGCCAGGATGGCGGAGAGCAGGTGCAGGCGCAGGACCAGCAGCAGCGCGGCGAACGCGAGCAGCCAGGCGGCGATGCGGAACGCGGAGGGCGGCTGCGGGCGGGGATGGTCCATGCGGCGTAGCGGCGGCGGTCGTGGCGGTGGCGCCAGCCTAGCGCATGTCCGCATCAGCGCCGCGCGCGCACCTGGCCCGGCGTGAGGCCGCAGTGCCGGCGCAGCGCGCGCGTCAGCGCGCTCTGCTCGGCGTAGCCGCAGGCGAGCGCGATGTCCGCGATCGGCGCGTCGCCGTCGCGCAGCAGCGTGCAGGCGCGGGCGAGGCGCTGCGCCCGCCGCAGCGCGCCCGGCGCCTGCCCGGCGCGCGCGCCGAAGCGGCGATAGAACTGCGCGCGGCTGAGCCCGGCCAGCCGCGCCAGGGTCGCCGCATCCGGCGCCGCGGCCGGCGGCGCCGCGCGCAGCCACGCCGCCAGCGCGTCCACGGCGGCGTCGGTGCGCGTGCCGTCCATGGCGTGCAGCAGCACGCGCACGAACGCGCGGCGCGCCGCCGCGTCGGCGGGCGCGACGTCCGCCAGCGTCGCCAGCAGGCGCCGCAGCGCCGGCGGCAGCGTCACGTAGCGGCGCTCGCCCAGGCGCGCCAGCAGCGCGCCGTCCTCGCCGTCCGCGGCAAGGTCGGCGACGACGAAGCGGTTGGCGCCGCGCGCCTCGAAGGCGTGACGAGCGCCGGCGCCGATCACCGCCGCGCAGTCGCGGTCGACGCGGCCGCCGCGACCGTCGATCTCGATCTCCAGCCGGCCCCGCCACGGCAGCACGACCTGGTGGAACGCGTGGCTGTGCGTGGCCGCGGTGGCGGCGTAGGTGCGGAAGTCCAGCGTGGCGGCGTCCATGCGCGGCGCTACAGCAGCAGCGCCAGCGCGAACACGCCGAGCATCGCGAACGACAGCGCGAGCTTGACCAGCGTGCCCAGCAGCAGGCCGATCCAGGTGCCGGCGCCGACGTTGGCGGCGCGCGCCACGCCGCCGCCGGCCAGCAGTTCGCCGGCCAGTGCGCCGATGAACGGCCCCAGCAGCAGCCCGGGGATGCCGAAGAACAATCCGGCCACGGTGCCCAGCGCGGCGCCCAGCAAGGCCAGCCCGCTGGCGCCGACCCGCTTCGCGCCGAGCGCGCCGGCGGCGAAGTCGACCAGCAGCGCCAGCACGGCGAGCAGGCCGAGCACGGTCAGGGTGAGCGCGCCGACGTGGTGGAAGCCGTCGGCCCAGGCCGCCAGCAGCATGCCGGCGAACATCAGCGGCACGCCCGGCAGGGCGGGCAGGATCACGCCGGCCAGGCCGATCAGGATCAGCAGCGCGGCCAGCGCGAACAGCGCGACGGTCACGGCGCCGTTCCCGCCGCGAACGCGGCGCGGTATCTGGGCCTGAGCAGCGCGGCGAACGCTGCGGCCGGCACCTGCACTTCCAGCGTGCCTTCCGCATAGGGCGCCACCTGGTACGGCGGAAACATCAGCAGCAGCCCGTCGGCGCGGCCGGCGGCGTCGGCGTGGACCAGGAACGCGGCGTAGTTGGCCTGCTTCGGCGCGGTGCCGTCGTCGATCCAGGCCAGCGCGCGCTGCTGCGCCGCGCTGCGGACAGGGCGCGGCGCGGCGGGATCGTCCGGCTCCGCGCCGAGCACGCGCTGCGACAGCGCGCCGCGCGCGCGGTCGGCCAGGACGCGCAGCGCGGCCGCGGGGTCCGCGAACAGGTCGCCGAGCGCGAGTACGCGGCTGCGGCGCACGTCGTAGTTGAAGCCGGCGACCAGCGGCGCGGCGTGCGCGCCGCCGGTGTAGCTGCCGCCGCGCGCGCGCACGGCGACGAAATCGGCGGTGTGCGCGGCCACGGCGAAGTCGAGCGTAAGCTGCCACGGGAAACCGGCGCCCTGCGTCAGCGCCGCGCCGCCTTCCAGCGCCTGCATGAATTCGCGCTTGGCGGCATCGCCGTAGGCGTGCAGCGCCGCCGCCAGCGGGGCGCTGCCGGCCGGCAGTTCGGGATAGGCGATGCGGATGCTGTAGCGCGCGTCCCGCACGCTCACGGTGCTGGCCGCGATCGGCGCGGGCGCGGCGGCCGGCGTGGCGGCCGGCGCGGTCGGCGGCGTGCGCTCGCAGCCGGCCAGGCCGAGCGCGGCGACGACGGCGATCAGCGGGGCGACGTGGCGCGGCATGCGGCGGCTCCGTGGCGGCGTGGCGACGAGTCTAGTGCGAATGCGCCGCCTTGTTGCCTTTCCCGGTGGGATCGCGACCCGCGCTACGGGTGCGCCGCCGACGGGCGATGCGCGGCCGCGAGGCGGATCCGCGCTGCGGCGCGCGTCCGCCGCCGCGCCGGCCTCAGCGCGACCACCACGCGCCCGGGTAGTACACGCCCGGCTGCGGGCGCTCGCGGAACACGTCCTTGCGGAAGCGGAACAGCTCGGCGGGACGGCCGCCGGTGCTGCAGTCGCGCTCGCCGGTGCCTTCGACCAGGCCGGCGCTCTCGACCAGGCGGCGGAAGTTCTGCGTGTGCAGGCGGTTGCCGGCCAGCGCCTCGACCACGTGCTGCAGTTGCGACAGCGTGAAGCGGTCCGGCAGCAGCTCGAACACCACCGGGCGGTAGCGGATCTTGCCGCGCAGCCGGCCCAGCGCGGTGGCGAGGATGCGGCGGTGGTCGAGCGCCAGCGCGCGGCCGGTGCCGGCGGGCAGCGCGGCGTCGCCGTCCTGGTCGCGCCGCGCCTCGGCCACCAGGCCGGCTTCCCACAGCAGCTCGTAGCGCTCAAGCGTGCGCTCGGGATCCCACGGCGCGCCGCCCAGGCCGAAGGTGAGGTCGATGCGCTGGCGCCGACGCGCGTCGTCGCCGGCCCAGGCGTACAGGCGCGGCGCCAGGTCGCGCTCGATCAGCGCGGGGCGGTCGTGGCGCCAGTCCTCCCACGGCAGGAACGCGTAGACGTCGCGCCAGTGCGCGTCGAAGGTCGGCGGCAGCGCCTGCTCGCGCACCAGCGCGAGATAGGCCACCGAGATCACGCGCGCGCCGCCGGCGCGCTCGCGCGGATCGCGGAAGCGGTCGCCGAAGCTGTACAGCTGCTCGACGTAGCCGAGGCCGAAGCCGGTCGAGCGCACCACCCAGTCGCGCACGCCGCGCTCCAGCGTCTGGTGGCGTTCGAGGTCGAGCAGGCCCGACGGCAGCGCGTCGGCGTCGCCGCCGCGCGCGGTGAGCACGCGCGGCGTACCGCCGGTGACCGCCACGATCACCGCATCCAGCCCGATCACCACCCCCGTTTCGCTCATGCGCGCAGCATAGCGGGCGCGCGCTTCGCGCCCAAGGCAGCGGCGCCTAGTCGAGCCGCTTGTGGAAGCGCAGCGTGGCCAGCGTCAGCATCACCGCGGCGAACGCCAGCAGCGCCAGCAATTCGCGCCACAGGTCGGCGAAGCCGGCCGCGCGCAGCACGATGCCGCGCACCAGGCGGATGAAGTGGGTCAGCGGGAAGGTTTCCGCCAACCACTGCGCCGCGCGCGGCATGCCGCCGAACGGGAACATGAAGCCGGACAGCAGGATCTGCGGCAGGAAGGTGAAGAACGCCAGCTGCATGGCCTGGAACTGGCTCTTCGCCAGCGTCGACAGGAACACGCCCAGCGCCAGGCAGGCGACGATGAACACCAGCGCCGCGACGTACAGGTCCACGAGCGAGCCGCGCACCGGCACGCCGAAGATGGCGATACCGAGCAGCAGCACCAGCGTGGCCTGCACCAGGCCGATGCCGACGAACGGCAGCACCTTGCCGATGGTCAGCTCGAGCGGCGACAGCGGCGTGGCAATCAGGAACTCGAGGTTGCCGCGTTCGCGCTCGCGCACCAGCGCCATCGCCGTGAACAGCACCATGGTCATGGTCAGGATCACGCCGATCAGGCTGGGCACGGTGTTCAGCGGCGCGCGCCGCTGCGGGTTGTACCAGTTGACGATCTCGACCTGGCCTTGCGGCACCGCCGCGTGCAGCGGCGACAGCAGCGTGGTCACCGACAGCCCGGCGAGCTGGCGCGCCGCCTGCTGCACCACCTGGTCGGAGCCGTCGACCACCATCTGCACCGCGGCGCGGTCGCGGTCGGCGAGGCGGCGCTCGAAATCGCGCGGGATCACCAGCGCGGCGCTGACGCGGCCCTCGCGCAGCAGCGCGTCGATCTGCGCGGGCGAGTCCAGCCGGTAGCGGAAGTCGAACACCTGCGACTGCGCCAGCTCCGCGACCAGCTCGCGCGCGTTGCGCGTGTGCGCCTGGTCGAGCACGGCGGCGTCGAGGTGGCGCACGTCCAGGTTGATGGCGTAGCCGAACAGCAAGAGCTGCATGGTCGGGATGCCGACGATCATGGCGAAGGTCAGGCGGTCGCGGCGCAGCTGGCGCAGCTCCTTGACCACGATCGCCCACAGGCGGCGCGGGCTGAAGGCGTTCATGCGGCCTCCCCGTCGGCATGGCGCGGCCGCTGCGTGGCGGCGACGAACACGTCCTCGAGGTTGGGCGGCGTCGGCACCACGCGCGCGTCGATGCCGGCCGCGGCCAGCGCGCGCTGCAGTGCCGTCGCCTCCGCGGCGCCGTCCTGCGCCAGCACGCGCAGGCTGGCGCCGATCTGCGCGGTCGCCAGCACGCCGGGTGTGCCGGCCAGCGCCTGCTGCGCCGCGCGCGGCGCCGCGCATTCGACCAGGAAGGTCTGCCCGGGCAGGCCGTCCATCAGCGCGCGCGGGTTGCCGTCGGCGGCCAGCCGGCCGCGGTCGAGGATGGCCAGGCGATGGCAGCGCTCGGCCTCGTCCATGTAGTGCGTGGAGACCAGCAGGGTGGTGCCGGCGTCGGCCAGCTCGAACAGCGAGTCCCAGAATTCGCGCCGCGACTGCGGGTCGACCGCGCTGGTCGGCTCGTCGAGGAACAGCAGCGCCGGTTCGTGCAGCACCGCCGCGGCCAGCGCCAGGCGCTGCCGCTGGCCGCCGCTGAGCGTGCCGGCGAGCTGGTTGCGCATGCCGGCCAGCGCGTAGCGCCGCAGCAGCGCCTCGACGCGCACCTTCGCCGCGGCGCGGGCGAGGTCGTGCACGCTGGCGACGAAGTGCAGGTTCTCGCCGACGGTGAGGTCGTCGTACAGCGCGAACCGCTGCGTCATGTAGCCGACGCTGCGCTTCAGCGCCTCGGCCTCCTGCGGGATGCGGTGGCCGAGCACCTCGATCTCGCCGGCGCTGGGCAGCAGCAGCCCGCACAGCATGCGGATGGTGGTGGACTTGCCGGAGCCGTTCGGGCCAAGGAAGCCGTAGACCTCGCCGCGGCGCACTACGAGGTCGAGCGCATCGACCGCCACCAGCGTGCCGAAGCGCCGCGTCAGGCCGCGCGCGCGGATCGCCGGGCGTTCGTCAGGGGCGTTCATCGCCCACCCGTTCCGCACGGCAGGGCAGGCCGGCCGGCAACGCGCGCGCGGCGTCGCCCTGCAGCACCAGCTCGGCGCGATAGACCAGGCGGCCGGCGTCCTCGCCGGACAGCGCGTAGTAGGGCGTGAACGCCGGATCGCTGCGCACGCTGCGCAGCACCGCGTCGAACGGCTGCGCGACGCCGTCGACGTGCACGCGGTAATGCTGCCCCGGCTGCGCGCCGGCGCGCAGGCGCTCCGGCACGTACACGCGCGCGTAGGGCGCGTCGCCGGCGAGCAGGCTGGCCAGCGTGCCGCCGGTCGCCGGCTGGTCGCCGAGCCGGTACGGCAGCGCGTCGACGCGGCCGTTGCGCGGCGCGCGCACGTCGAGGCGCGCGCGCTTCACCTGCAGCGCTTCGGCCTGCGCGCGCGCGGCGGCCAGCGCGGCCTCGGCCTGCGCGATGTCCTCCGGACGCGTGCCGTGCAGCAGCTCGTCGAGCTGCGCGCGCGCCGCGCGTGCCACGGCGCGCGCCATGCGCAGGCTGGTTTCGGCGTTGTCGAGGTCGGCCTGCGCGTTCAAGCCTTGTTGGCGCAGCGCGGCGGCGCGGTCGCGCACGCGCTGGGCATTGGCGGCGTCGCTCTCGGCGCGCGCGAGCTGCGCGCGGTCGGCGTCGATGGTCTCGATGCGCGCGCCGTGGCGCAGCTCGTCGAGATTGGCGGCGAGGCGCGCCGCGTCGGCCCGCGCCGCGGCCAGCTCGGCGTCGGTGCGGCGCGGGTCGAGGCGCAGCAGCAGTTGGCCCCGGCGCACCGCGTCGCCTTCCTTGACGTCCAGCGCGATCACCGGCTCGGACACCTCGGCGAGCACCGCGATGCGGTCCCATTCCAGCGTGCCGGGCATGCTGTCGGCGGACGTGTGCGCGCACGCGGCGACGGCGAGCAGCGCGAGCGGCAGGAAGCGTTCAAGCGGAAGGCGCATCGGGCGGCTCCAGGCCGTGTTGCAGCGGGCCCAGCATAGGGCGGGTCGGGCGATCCGTGTCGATCCCGTTCCGGCGTGGCGGCGCCGCGCCTCGGCTACACTGCGCGGATGACGTTCCGCCCCGACCCCGCCGCATGGCGCCTGTGCGTGGCGCCGATGATGGACTGGACCGATCGGCACTGCCGGTACTTCCATCGGCTGCTCAGTCCGCACGCGCGCCTGTACACCGAGATGGTGACCTCGGCCGCATTGGTGCACGGCGACCGCCTGCACCTGCTCGAGCACAGCCACGAGGAACACCCGATCGCGCTGCAGCTCGGCGGCAGCGAGCCGGCCGAACTGGCGCAGGCGGCGCGTCACGGTGCCGCGGCGGGCTACGACGAGATCAACCTCAACGTCGGCTGCCCGTCCGACCGCGTGCAGTCGGGGCGCTTCGGCGCCTGCCTGATGCGCGAGCCGGCGCTGGTCGCCGACTGCGTGCGCGCGATGCGCGAGGCGGTGGAGGTGCCGGTGACAGTGAAGTGCCGCATCGGCGTGGACGAGCAGGATGAATACGCCGACCTGCAGCGCTTCGCCGAGGCGATGCTCGGCGCCGGCGTCGAGGTGCTGGTGGTGCACGCGCGCAAGGCCTGGCTGCAGGGGCTGTCGCCGAAGCAGAACCGCGAGGTGCCGCCGCTCGACTACGCGCGCGTGTACCGGCTGAAGCGCGAGTTCCCGCAGCTCACGGTGGTGATCAACGGCGGCATCACCGCGCTCGCGCAGCTGCGCGGGCATCTGGCCCACGTCGACGGCGCGATGCTGGGCCGCGCCGCCTACCACGATCCGTATCTGCTGGCCGAAGCCGACGCCGCGCTGTGGGGCGGCACGCCGCCGACGCGCGAGGCGGCGCTGCGCGCGATGCGCGTCTACGTCGAGGCCGAGCTGGCGCGCGGCACGCGCCTGAAGCACATCGCGCGGCATCTGCTCGGGCTTTATCACGGCCAGCCGGGCGGGCGCGCGTTCCGCCGCATCCTCAGCGAGCGCGCGCACCGCGACGACGCCGGCTGGGAGGTGGTCGAAGCGGCGCTGGACGCCGTGCAGGCGCCGGCGCGCGACGCCGCATGATCGTCGCCTCCGCCGCCGACTTCCTCGCCGCGTATGCGCCCGAGCGCTACCCGCCGCGCGCGCCGGCAACGCCGCGCGGCGCGTTCCTGGTCACGCCGCTGGGCTTTTCGCTGGCCGCCGAATCCGCACAGGACAACCGCTACATGGCGATGGCGCAGGCGGCCGACGAGGCGCGCGCCTTGCGCCAGCACGCCGCGCTGGCGCGCGCGCTGTCGGCGACGCTGCCGGTGGCGAGCTTCCCCGGCGATGCGGCCACGCCGGACGCGGTGTTCCCCAACAACGTGTTCGGCACCGCGCCGGGCGTGGCGGTGGTCGGGCGCATGCGCCACGCGGTGCGCCGGCGCGAGGCCGCGCGCGCCGACATCCGCGCCTGGTTCACCGACGTGCTGCGCTATCGCCTCGTCGATCTGTCCGCGCTCGAGGGCGTGGCCGAGCTGACCGGCGCGCTGGTGATCGACCGCGCCCGCGGCATCGGCTACTGCGGCCTGTCCGAGCGCTGCGACTTGGCCGGCGCGCGCGCCATGCACGCCGCGTTCGGGTTGCGCCTGACCTACTGCTTCGCGCTGGCGCCGGGCGAGTACCACGCCAACGTGGTGCTGAGCGTGTACGCCGGCCGCGCCTGCGCGATCGCGCCGGGCGGCTTCGCCGATCCCGCCGACGCCGAGGCGATCGCAAGCGTCTATGCGCCGCGCGTGCTGCGCCTGGACGGCGGCCAGTGCGGCTGCTATTGCGGCAACGGCATCGCGCTTTCCGGCGACACGGTGTGGATGTCCGAGCGCGCCGCCGACGCGCTGGCGCCGGCGCAGCGCGCGGCGCTCGCGGACTGGGGCTTCGCCCTGCGCAGCGCGCCGCTGGACGAGCTGGAGAAGGCCGGCGGCAGCCTGCGCTGCTGCGTCGGCGAGGTGTTCTAGGCGGCGGGCGTGGCGGCCGTCCCGCTTGCGGGGACCGGCGGCGTGGCGCCGGCGAGGCCCCGGGCTTCCGGTGCGCGCAAGCGGAGGTTGGGGGCGGCGCGCGGCGACGGACGATTCAGCGCGAATTCAATGCCTGCCGGCATCATCGCGGCGACGATCCCGGCGCGTCCGTCCGCCGCGGCCTTGCGCTACCATCCCCGGCATGCCACAACTCCGTAACGTCCTGCTGTTTCTCGCGCTGGCGCTGGTCGCCGGCGCCGCCTGCGCCGAGGATCTGACCCTCGAGCAGGCGATGGAGAAGGTGCAGCGCGAAACCAAGGGCACCGTGCTGGCGACCGACACCCTGCACTACGGGCGCACCACCGTGTACAGCATCAAGGTGCTGACCCCGGAAGGCCGCGTGAAGGTGGTGCGGGTGCGGGCGCAGGCCGACAGGAACGAAAAGAGCGAGAAGGGCGAGAAGGAGAAACGTTGATGCGCATCCTGCTGGTCGAGGACGAAGCACCGCTGCGCGAGACGTTGGCCGCGCGGCTGAAACGCGACGGCTACGCGGTCGACGCCGCCGCCGACGGCGAGGAGGGCCTGTACCTCGGCCGCGAGGTGCCGTTCGATCTCGCCATCATCGACCTCGGCCTGCCCAAGCTGTCGGGCATGGAGCTGGTCAAGATGCTGCGCGACGACGGCCGGCGCTATCCGATCCTGATCCTGACCGCGCGCTCGTCGTGGCAGGACAAGGTGGAGGGCCTCAAGCACGGCGCCGACGACTACATGGTCAAGCCGTTCCACGTCGAGGAACTGCTGGCGCGCATCAACGCGCTGGTGCGCCGCGCCAGCGGCTGGTCGCGGCCGGTGCTGCGCTGCGGGACGATCCGCCTCGACACCACCGCGCAGACGGTCGGCGTGGCCGGCCGCGCGGTCGACCTGACCAGCTACGAGTACAAGGTGCTCGAATACCTGATGCTGCATGCCGGCGAGCTGGTCTCCAAGGCCGACCTCACCGAGCACATCTACCAGCAGGACTTCGACCGCGACTCCAACGTGCTCGAAGTGTTCATCGGGCGCCTGCGCCGCAAGCTCGACCCCGACGGCGAGCTGAAGCCGATCGAGACCGTGCGCGGCCGCGGCTACCGTTTCGCCATCCCGCGCGACGAAAGCGAGGACGAGTGAGCCGAAGGCCGCTCTCGCTTGCGGCGCGCTCCACCCTCGCCACCGGTTTCGCGCTGGCGGCCTTCCTCGGCGGCACCGGCTTCGCGCTCGACCGCGCCTATTACGAGGGCGCGATCAGCGTGCTGCGCGACCGGCTGCAGGGCTACGTCTACGCCTACCTCGCCGGCTTCGAGGTCAGCCGCTACGGCAAGCTGATCCCGCCGGATCCCGACAAGCTGCCCAATCCCGACTTCTCGCGCCCCGGCTCCGGGCTGTACGCCGCGGTGGTCGGCGAGGGCCTGCGCTGGAATTCGCCGTCCGCGCTCGGCCGCGAGCTGCCGTTCGGCGCGCGCCTCGCGCCCGGCCAGACGCAGTTTCGCGGTCCGCTGCAAACCAAGGTCGGTCGCGTCTACCTGCTCAGCGAGGGCGTCGCCTGGGTGGTGCCCAACCGCGGCGAGATCAACCTGACCTTCCACGTCGCCGAGAACGAGGCGCAGTTCGAGCGCCAGCTCGCCGCCTACCGGCGCACCCTGTTCGGCTGGCTGGCCGGCCTCGGCGTGGTGCTGCTGCTGATGCAACTGCTGCTGCTGCGCTGGTCGCTGTCGCCGCTGCGGCGCGTGTCCGGCGACCTCGCGCGCATCGAGCGCGGCGAGCGCGAGCGGCTGTCCGGCCGCTATCCGCCCGAGCTGGCCGGGCTGACCCGCAGCCTCAACGACTTCATCGAGAGCGAGCGCGAGCATCTGTCGCGCTATCGCAACACGCTCGCCGACCTCGCGCACAGCCTGAAGACGCCGCTGGCGGTGGTGCGCTCGCGGCTGGAGTCGGAGAACGGCACGCCCGTGCTGCGCCAGGACGTGCTCGACCAGGTGCGGCGCATGGACGAGATCGTCGCCTACCAGCTCTCTCGCGCGGCCACTTCCGGCCACCAGACCTTCGCCGCGCCGGTGCCGCTGGAACCGCACGCCGAGGAGGTGGTGCGCGGCCTGGAGAAGGTGTACGCGGCGAAGAACATTCTCTGCGAGTTCGACATCGAGGAAGGCACACGCTTCTACGGCGAGCAGGGCGACCTGCTGGAACTGATCGGCAACCTGCTGGAGAACGCCTTCAAGTGGGCGAACCACCGCGTGCTGCTGACGGCGCGCCAGCAGGCCGGGCGCGGCGCGCGCCGGCCCGGCCTGGAGCTGGTCGTCGAGGACGACGGCCCCGGCATCCCCGAGGAACGCGTCGCCCTGCTGCTGCAGCGCGGCGTGCGCGGCGACGAGCGCGTGCAGGGCCACGGCATCGGCCTCGCCATCGTGCAGGACATCGTGCGCGCCTACCGCGCCGAACTCGACGTGGACCGCTCGCCGGAGCTGGGCGGTGCGCGGTTCCGCGTGCGGTTGCCGGAGGGATGAAGAGGGCCGGGAGTGGGGCGCGGGGAGCAACGCGTAGCGTGCACTCCGTGCACGTCGCATGCGCACGAGCGCGACTCGGCGCCCGTTTCGTGCGCGGAGCGCACGTTACCCGCCGGTGGCTCGCGGTTCGGCGTGCATCGCCTACGCGGGTGCCGGCGACGTCCCGTAGAACGCCTCCAGCAGCGCGGCGACCTGCGGCTCGGCGCGCCGCAGCGTGGCCGGATCGGAGAAGTGCAGCTCGCTGACCACGGCGAAGTATTCGTCGGCGCTTTCCGCGGCGTACGGGTCGATCGCGGTGCGGCGGCCGCGCGCGACCGCGGCGGCGAGCCGGTCGTAGCCGCGCTGGAACGCCTCGATCCACGCGCGCCGCGCGATGCCGGCCGGCAACCGCGGCACACCGTCGGCGGCGCCGTCGAGCATGTCCAGCTTGTGCGCGATCTCGTGCGCGACCACGTTGAAGCCGTCCCAGGGCTGCGCCAGGTCGAGCTCCACGTCGGCCCAGGACAGGACCAGCGGGCCGCGCTCCCAGGCCTCGCCGACGCGCACGTCCTCGTCCTCGGTGACGACGCCGGTGGCGTAGTCCTCGTGCGTGCGCTTCACCTTGAATTCGCCGGGATAGACGATCGCCTCGCGCCAGCCGGCCAGCCAGTCGAAGCCCAGTTCCAGCACCGGGATGCAGGCCTGCAACGCGATCAGCGCGCAGCGGCGGTCGTCCAGCCGCGCGCCGCGCACGGGGCTGAAGGTCTTGCGCGCCAGGAACTGCGCCACCAGCGCACGCAGGCGCGCCTGCCGCGCGGCGTCCATGCGTCGCGCCAGCGGATTCGCCTGCGCGCAGGCGCGCCAGAAATCGTCGGGCAGCGGCGGCACCGGCCGCAGCAGCCGGCCCACGCGTTCGAACAGCGTCGTCATCCCGCGATGGTCGGGGCGCGCGTCGCGCCGATCAAGCCGCGCGCATTGCGTAGGGCGGAAGCGCCGCACCGCGGCGCTTCCGCCGGGCCGTGCAACCCCGCTTGGTGGAAGCCGCCGTGCGGCTTCCACCCTACGAATTGAGTCAAAGGGGCGAATCCCTTGCGCAGCAAGGGATGGGGGATGTGGAGGTGGGACCTCGGTGTGTGGAGCGGCGACCCGCAGGCCGCCGCGACGCACCCTACTGGATCGAACCCGGCAGCAGCGACTGCCAGCTCGGTCCGCTGCCGCGCGACTTGCGCGGCGCCGCCGGCGCGGCGGACGGTGTGCTGCGGCTGCGTGCGGTTTCGCGCGCGGGCTGCGCGGGCGCGGCATCCGGGGTGGTCGGCGTGCGTGCCGCTTCCTGCGCGGTGCCGCTGCCGGTGTCGCTGCTGTCGCCGCGGTAGGACGAGGCCGGTCCGAGCGGGCCGACGTGCGCGCCGCTGTCGTAGGGGCGCCCCGGGTCGTGGTCGCCGAGCAGCGTCGGCGCCGGCGCATCGCTCGCCGCCAGCAGGTGATCATCGACGACGTAATCGCGCGCCTGGGCCGCACCAGCCAGGCCGGCACCGAAGGCGAGACAGACGAGAAGCGGGCGTTTCATGGCGCCGGACCTCGGGGTCGTGCGCGAGAGGGTCCGCGGATGGTGGCAGAAAGCGGACGCGGGTGCCAGCGCGTCCCGCTGCGGCGCAACATACGCGGACGCATTGCGCGGTTAGACTCTGGCGCGATGAACGCTGCCGCGATCCCTCCCGTCGCCGCTGCCGCAAGCGGCGGCGCCAGCCTGCGCCGCGCCCTCGCCGCCGGCATACGCCGCGTGATCGAGCGCCGCGAACACCTCGATCGCATCAACGTGTTTCCGGTGCCGGACGGCGACACCGGCTCCAACCTCGCCTTCACCCTCGGCGCGGTGCAGCGCGGCATGCAGCAGCGGCGCGCACGCGGCGCG
>NZ_JBDKSX010000112.1:0-39164 GCF_039680435.1 Mizugakiibacter sp.
CGCTCCAGTTCCCTGGCGGCCATAGCGGCGTGGTACCACCCGATCCCATCCCGAACTCGGAAGTGAAACGCGCATGCGCCAATGGTAGTGTGGCTCAAGCCATGCAAGAGTAGGTCACCGCCAGGGACCAAAACCGAAACCCCGCCGCTCATGCGGCGGGGTTTTTCTTTGTGCGCCCGGGATTTCCCCGCGGCTCCGCGGGCCGAGCCCGCCGGCGCGCATCGGGTAAAGTAACCGCATGTACCTCGAGTACTACAGCCTGCGCGAGCAGCCGTTCGCGCCGACGCCCGACCCGCGCTTCGCGTACCTGACGCCACGCCTGCGCGATCTGCTGGCGCACCTGCAGCACGGCCTCGGCGGACACGGCAGCGGCAACCTGGTCGAGCTGACCGGTGAGGCCGGCACCGGCAAGACGCTGCTGTGGCGCCTGCTGTTGACGCAACTGCCGGGGCACGTCCGCGTCGCCTGCATCCTGCACCCGCGGCTGTCGCCGGAAGAGCTGGTCGAAGCCATCTGCGAAAGGCTCGGCGTCGACGCGGCCGGGCGCGACGGCCCGAAAGCGATGCTGGATGCGCTCAGCGCGCACCTGCTGGACGCCTACGCGCAGGGGCAGCGCGTCGTGCTTCTGATCGACGAGGCGCAGGATCTGCCGTTCCCGACGCTGGAGCAGATCCGCCTGCTGACCAACCTGGAGACGCCGACCCATCGACTGCTGCAGGTGATCCTGGTGGGCCAACCGAGCCTGCGCCGGCTGCTGGCGCAGCCCGAAGCCGGCCAGCTCGCGCAGCGCGTGACCGCGCGCTACCAGCTGCTGCCGCTGGACGCGCAGGAAACCGAGGCCTACGTGCGCCATCGCATGAGCGTGGCGGGCGCGACCCGCGTGCCGTTCTCCCGCCTCGGCCTGCGGGCGCTGCACCACCACGGCCGCGGCGTGCCGCGTTCGATCAACCTGATCGCCGATCGCGCGCTCGCGGCGGGCGCGGCGAGCCGGGCCGCGACGATCGGCGAACGCCTGGTCGGCCGCGCGGCGCAGGAATCGCTGCCCGGCCACCTGCGCTACGTCCTGCGGCGCTACGGCGCCTGGACGGCGCTCGCGCTGTTGCCGCTGCTCGCGCTGTGGGCGCTCGGCACGCACCGCGCCGAGGTCGCCCCGGCGCCGGTGGTCGCGCGACCGGCGGTGACGGAAACGGATGCCGATCGCGCCCTCGCCGCGCTGCGCGGCCAGTGGCCCGACGCGCGCAGCAGCCGGCTGCTGGCGTGGAGCGAGCTGCTGGCGCGCTGGCAGGTGGGATCCGGCGACGTCGGCATCGAGGACGCGGCGCGATGTGCGGCGGTGATCTTCCCCGGTTTCGACTGCGTCGGCGGCAGCGCCAGCCTCGATCAGTTGCAGCGCTTCGACCGGCCGCTGGCGCTCGAGCTGGATCCCGGCGACGGCATACGCTACGCGGCGCTGCTCGGCGTGGGCCGTCGCGACGTGCGCCTGCGCCTCGGCAGCCGCGAGCTGCAGCTGCCGCGCGCGGCGTTCGACCGCATCTGGCACGGACGCTTCCAGGCCCCGTTCCGGGTGCCGCCGGAGGTGCCCCAGGTGATGCGCCGCGGCGACGCCGGCGCCGGCGTCGCATGGGTGCAGGCGCAGCTGACCCGGCTCGAGCCCGATGCGTCGCCGCCGCGCGGGCCGGCCTATTTCGACGCCGCGCTGGAGGCGCGCGTGCGCAAGCTGCAGACGGCGTACGGCATTCGCGCCGACGGCGTGGTGGGTCCGGAAACCCTGTTCGCGCTGGCCGCGCTGGGCGAGGACGGCCCGCATCTCGCGC
The DNA here is from genome assembly GCF_039680435.1 of Mizugakiibacter sp. NCBI lineage: Bacteria > Pseudomonadati > Pseudomonadota > Gammaproteobacteria > Lysobacterales > Rhodanobacteraceae > Mizugakiibacter > Mizugakiibacter sp. The sequence continues at coordinate 1,815 of NZ_JBDKSX010000112.1, forward strand.
GCGACGTGCCGTGAGCGCGCACGCGCGCGACACGCGCTGAGGCGGGGCAGAGACGCATGTTCGTACACGTCGATTCGCGCCACCGTCCACGCCTGCGCTGGGCGACGCCGCTGCTGGTCGCCGCCTGCGTGGTCGGATTCCTGTGGCTGGCGCTGGCGCCGCCGGAGGCGCGCGTCGGCTTCGTCGTGCGCTGGGGCACGGTGCCGGCACGGCTGTTCGATGCGGACGCGCCGCTGTGGCGGCAGTTGACCGAACTGCCCGCGCTGCGCCTGCTGACGGCCCTGTTCATCCACGTCGACTGGCTGCACCTGGCCGGCAATCTGCTGTTCCTGATGATCTTCGGCCTCTCCGCCGAGCGCGCCCTGGGCTCACGCCGCTTCCTGCTGCTGTTCCTGCTCGGCGGGGTCTGGGCGAACCTGGTCGGCGCGTTGACCCTGGTCAGCACGCGCTCGCCGATCATCGGCTGCAGCGGCGCGGTGTCGGCAGTGGTCGGCGCCTACCTCGCGCTGTTTCCGCGTGCGCGCCTTGGCCTGGTGCTGCCGCTGGGCTTCTACTTCGAGTTCGTGCGCGTGCCGGCGGCGCTGCTGATCGGCTTGTGGGTGCTGGTGCAATTGCTGTTCACCTACATCGGCCCGAGCTTCGGTGCGGTGGTGTGGTGGGCGCACATCGCCGGCTTCCTGTTCGGCATCGCGTTCGCCTGGGTATCGCGCGAGGCGATCGCGCGACGGGCGCGTCGCTGAGCGCTTCCGCCGCGCGGCGCGACACGCGAGAATGTGCGTATGCAAGGCAAGAAGCTCTACAAGGTCACTTTCCTCTCCCAGGGCAAGAGCTACGAGCTGTACGCCCGGCATGTCGCCAGCAGCGCGCTGTGGGGATTCACCGAGGTCGGCGGGCTGGTGTTCGAGGAAGGCACGACGCGGGTGGTGGATCCCACCGAGGAGCGCCTGCGCGAGGAATTCAAGGACACGCGCACGCTGCATCTGCCGATGCAGGCGATCGTGCGCATCGAGGAGGTCGAGCGCCGCGGGCCGCTATCCATCCGCGACGCCGTCAGTGGCGAGAAGGTCACGCCTTTCCCCCTGCCGCCGCATGCCAAGTAAGGCGCAAGGCGGCGCCCGGGTGCGTTCATGTACATGAACATACGCTGAACAAGCGTCGCCCCCCTTGTTCAGCTCGGATGCTTAGTCTTGGCGCTGTGCACAAGCGCGCACTTGGTGCAAAAAACAGGGGCTGCACAATGAAAAAAATCACCGACGCGGATGACGCACGCGACGCAAGCCTGCGCGTGGCGCGCCGCGTACGCGACAGCCTCAAGGCCGCTGCCGCGATGATGGGGCGGCCGCTGTACGACGTCACCAACGAGGCGATCACCCATTACCTGAGCGGGCTCAAGCTGGCCGATCCGCTGCAGGGCGCGCGCGGCGGCGTCAAGGTCGCCCCGCGTCCGCCGCGCAAGCACGACTGAGGGGGGATCAGCCGCCGGCACCCGCCCACGCAGGGCCGCCGGCGTCCAGCAACCGCCGCGCGTGCGGCGTCGGCCCTACCTCGTGCAGCAGGCGCGGCACGTCGAGCCCTTCCTCGCGCAGCTTGGCGGCCCGCCTGCGGATATAGGCGGCCATCGCCGCCGTGCTGAATTCGGGGTGGAATTGCGTGCTGAACGCACGTTCGCCGTAGCGCAGGATCTGGTGCGGATCGCGTTCGGAGCGCGCCAGCACGCGCGCGCCGGCCGGCGGTTCCAGCACGCTCTGCTCGTGCGTGGTGTGGGCGCGGAACGCGGGCGGCAGCGCGCGCGACAGCGGGTCCGTCTTCGCCGCGGCCAGCAGCTCGACGCGCTGCGTGCCGATCTCGCGCCCGCCGGGCAGCCAGTCGACACGACCGCCCAGCGCGTGCGCCATCAACTGGTGGCCGTAGCAGACGCCGACCAGCGGCAGCGCCGCATCCATCGCGTCGCGGATCCAGCCGGCGGTGCGCTCGCTCCACGGCGCCCGCTCCGTGACCATCGCCGCGGAGCCGGTGATCACCGCGCCCGCGCACATGCGCGGCGGCGGCAGCGCCTCGTCGCGGTCCACGCGCACCACGCGCAGGCGCTGCGGGTGCACGCCGAGCGCAAGGCGGAACCAGTGCGGGAAGTCGCCGAGGCGAGCGCGGATGGAATCGGGCGCCGAGCCGGTCTGTACGATCAGGAGTGGTTTCATCGTCCGCGCATGGTACGGCGCCTCGCGGCGTTTGCGTGAACCGGCGCCAACGCGCATCACTCGCTTGGCGGCAACACGCCCAGCACTTCGCCCACGGTGGTGACGCCGCGCGCGACCTGCGCGGCCGCCGACACCTTCAGCGGACGCATGCCCTCGGCCAGCGCGGCGGTACTGAATGCGCCGAGGTCGAGCTGCGCGCCGAGCATGCCGCGCAGGCGCGGCGACAGCGGCATCATCTCGTACACACCGGTGCGGCCGAGGAAGCCGGTGTTGCGGCACTCCAGGCAGCCGACCGGCGCGAACATGCGCGCCGGCGGCGGCACGTCGAAGCCGTGGGTCAGCACGCGCCAGCCGTCGAGGTCGGTATCCGCCTCGGTCTTGCAGTGCGGGCAGAGCGTACGCACCAGGCGCTGCGCGACCACGCCGGTCAGGGTCGACTGGATCAGGTAGTGCGGCACGCCGAGGTCGAGCAGGCGCGTCACCGCACTGGGCGCGTCGTTGGTGTGCAGCGTCGACAGCACCAGGTGGCCGGTCAGCGAGGCCTGCATCGCCATCTGCGCGGTTTCGAGGTCGCGGATCTCGCCGACCATGATGATGTCGGGATCCTGGCGCAGCAGGGTGCGCACGCCGGTGGCGAAGTCGAGGTCGATCGACGCCTGCACCTGCATCTGGTTGAACTCGGGGCTGACCATCTCGATCGGGTCTTCGACCGTGCACACGTTCAGCTCCGGCCGCGCCAAGTGCTTCAGCGTGGAATACAGCGTGGTGGTCTTGCCCGAGCCGGTCGGGCCGGTGACCAGCACGATGCCGTGCGGCCGCTCGACCATCGCCCGCCACAGCGCTTCCTCGTTCGGCGCGAAGCCGAGCTGGGCGAACTGCTTGACCACGATGTCCGGGTCGAAGATGCGCATGACCACCTTCTCGCCGAAGGCGGTGGGCATGGTGCTGAGGCGCAATTCCACCTCGCGGCCGCCGGCCGAACGCGTCTTGATGCGGCCGTCCTGCGGGCGGCGCTTCTCGGCCACGTCCATGCGACCGAGGATCTTGATGCGCGCGGTCACCGCGGTCATCACCGGCGGCGGCAGCTCGAACACCTTGTGCATCACGCCGTCGATGCGGAAGCGCATCTGCCCGGCCTCGCGGCGCGGTTCCAGGTGGATGTCGGACGCGCGCTGTTCGAACGCGTACTGCAGCAGCCAGTCGACGATGTGCACGACGTGGCGGTCGTCGGCGCCGAGCTCGCCGGTCTTGCCGAGCTCGATCAGTTGCTCGAAGTTGAGGATCGCCGCGGCGGCATCGTCGCCCTTGGCGTCCTTGGCAAGCTGGATCGACCGCTGCACGCCGTAGAACTCCAGCAGGTAGCGGTTGACGTCGAGCGGGTTGGCGACGACCAGCTTGATCTCCCGCCGCAGCATCTGGCTCAGGTCCGCCAGCCAGCGCCGCTCGAACGGCTCGGCGGTGGCGAACACCACCTCGCCGCCGCCGGCCTGCACCGGCAGGATGCGATGGCGCTGCGCGTAGGCGTGGCTGACCGCCTGGGTGACGGCGGCCACGTCGATCTTCATCGGGTCGATCTTGAGGTAGGGCAGCTCGGCCCTGTCGGCCAGCCACTGCGTCAGCACTTCGAGGCTGAGCGGCTTGCCGGGATCGCGCGCGTTGGGCAGCTTGGCGTTGGCCAGCACCACCAGCGGGTGCAGCTCGACCGCCGAACGGCCGGCGCGCGCGCCGACGCGCACGCGCTTGGCGTCGTCGGCATCGAGGTGGCCGTCGACGATCAGCGCAGCCAGCACCTCGTCCAGTTCGAGCCGGCCGCGGCGGCCGAGCGGATGGCTGGCGGCGGGATGCGGATGTACGGCCATGGCGCGGCGTTCCCCCTGCGGGCTGCCGGTATACTAGCGCGCTTCGCCTCGAGCCCACTGCGAACCATGTCCGCGCCGACCTTCCAGGAGCTGATCCAGACCCTGAACCGCTACTGGGCGGAGCAGGGCTGCGTGCTGATCCAGCCGTTCGACACCGAGGTCGGCGCCGGCACCTTCCACCCGGCCACCTTCCTGCGCGCGCTGGGCCCGGAACCGTGGGCCGCGGCCTACGTGCAGCCGTGCCGGCGCCCGACCGACGGCCGCTACGGCGAGAACCCCAACCGTCTGCAGCAGTACTACCAGTATCAGGTAGTGATGAAGCCCAACCCCGACGACGTCCAGGAGCGTTACCTCGGCTCGCTGAAAGCGCTCGGCATCGACCCGCTGGTGCACGACCTGCGCTTCGTCGAGGACAACTGGGAGTCGCCCACGCTGGGCGCCTGGGGCCTCGGCTGGGAGGTGTGGCTGAACGGCATGGAGGTGACGCAGTTCACCTACTTCCAGCAGGCCGGCGGCCTGGAGTGCCGGCCGGTGACGGGCGAGATCACCTACGGCCTCGAGCGCCTGTGCATGTACCTGCAGAACGTCGACAACGTGTTCGACCTGGTGTGGACGCACGCGCCGCACGGCGTGGTCACCTACGGCGACGTGTTCCACCAGAACGAGGTCGAGCAGAGCACCTACAACTTCGAGCACGCCAACGTGGAAGCGCTGCTGCGCTGGTTCGACGTCTGCGAAGGCGAGGCGCTGAAGCTGGTCGAGGCCGGCCTGCCGTTGCCCGCCTACGAGCAGGTGTGCAAGGCCAGCCACGCGTTCAACCTGCTGGATGCGCGCCGCGCGATCAGCGTCACCGAACGCCAGCGCTACATCCTGCGCGTGCGCACGCTGGCGCGCAGCGTGGCCGAGGCGTACCACGCGCAACGCGCGAAGCTCGGCTTCCCCGGCCTGCAGCGCAAGGAGGCGGTCCATGGCTGAGCGCGAGGACACCGACGGCAAGCCGCTGCTGATCGAGATCGGCACCGAGGAACTGCCGATCCACGCCGTCGACGAGCTGGCGCGGGCGTTTGCCGACGGCATCCTGCGCGGCCTCGAAAGCCGCCGCGTGGACATCGGCCAGCGCGCCGGCGACCGCGAGCCGCGCGCGTACTCCACGCCGCGGCGCCTGGCGGCATACCTGCCGTGGGTGGCGACGGCGCAACCCACGCAGCAGGTGGAGGTGCTGGGCCCGACGGTGAACGTCGGGCTCGATGCGAACGGCCAGCCCACGCCGGCGCTGCAGGGCTTCGCGGCCAAGAACGGCGTCGACGCGAACCGGCTGGAGCGCATCGCGACCGACAAGGGCGAGCGCTTCGCCTACCGCAGCGTCAAGCCGGGCCAGCCGACCGCGGCGCTGCTGCCGGAAATCGTCGCCGAGGCGCTGAAGGCGCTGCCAATTCCCAAGCCGATGCGCTGGGGCGCGCACGACTTCGCCTTCGTGCGTCCGGCGCACTGGCTGGTGATGCTGCACGGCGACCGGGTGGTCGAAGGCGAGGTGCTCGGCCTCAAGGCCGATCGCATGAGCCGCGGCCACCGTTTCCACGCGCCCAGGCCGCTGTGGATCACCGATGCGGACGCCTGGCTGCAGGCGCTGCGCGACGTGAAGGTGCTGGCCGATCCGCTCGAGCGCCGCGAGCGCGTGCGTGCCGAGGTCGCGCGCGTCGCCGCCGAACTGGACGGCACGCCGCGCCTGTCGGACGCGCTGGTCGAGGAGATCGCCAACCTCACCGAATGGCCGGTGGCGGTCGGCTGCGCGTTCGAGCGCGAGTTCCTCGCCGTGCCGCAGGAAGCGCTGGTAATGACGATGGAGACGAACCAGAAGTTCGTCCCGCTGTTCGACGCCGCCGGCAAGCTGAGCGAGCGCTTCATCGGCGTCGCCAATATCGACAGCAAGGAGCCGGTGCAGATTCGCCGCGGCTACGAGCGCGTGATCCGCCCGCGCTTCGCCGACGCGAAGTTCTTCTTCGACGAGGACCTGAAGGCGCCGCTGGACGGGTACCGGCAAGCGCTGCAGGCGGTCACCTACCAGCAGGCGCTGGGCAGCGTGTGGGACAAGTGCATGCGCGTGGCCGAGCTGGCGCGCGGCATCGCCAACCGCCTGCGCGAGCGCGGCGTCGCGCTCGACACGGCGCAGGCGGTGCGCGCCGCCGAGCTGTCGAAGTGCGACCTGCTGACGCGCATGGTCGGCGAGTTCCCCGAGCTGCAGGGCGTGATGGGCCGCTACTACGCCACCGCACACGGCGAGCCGGGCGAGGTGGCGCAGGCGCTGGACGAGTTCTACATGCCGCGCCAGTCCGGCGACGGCATTGCCTCCGGCGCGGTCGGTCGCGCGCTGGCGGTAGCCGAGCGCCTCGACACGCTGGCCGGCATTTTCGCGGTCGGCCTGAAGCCGTCCGGCAACAAGGACCCGTTCGCGCTGCGCCGCGCCGCGCTCGGTCTGGCGCGTACGCTGATCGAGGGCGGCCTCGAGCTCGACCTGCGCGCGCAGCTCGCCGAGGCGCTGGACCTGATCCCGGAGGCCGCGTTCGCCGCCGGCCTGAAACCCGGCAAGGACGGCAAGGCGCCGGCGCTGGACGTCGGCGCGCGCCGGCAGGCGCTGGCCGCGGACATCTACGCCTTCGTGCGCGATCGCCTGCGCGGCTACTACCTCGAACAGGGTTTCAGCGCCGAGCAGTTCGAGGCGGTCGCCGCGCGCGACGACGCGCCGTTCGCGCTGCCGAGCCTGCTCGACTTCGATCGCCGCCTGCGCGCCGTCGCCGAGTTCGGCCGGCTGCCCGAAGCGGCGAGCCTGGCCGCCGCCAACAAGCGCGTGGCCAACATTCTGCGCAAGGAGCTGCAGGACACGCCGGGCGCCGCGCCGCCCGCGGTCGCGGCGGAGCTGCTGCGCGAACCCGCCGAGCAGGCGCTGTGGTCGGCGCTCGAGGCCGCGCGCGGCGACACCCGGGCGATCGTGCACGAGCGCCGCGACTACGCCGCCGCGCTGGCGCGCCTGGCCGCGCTGCAGGCGCCGATCGACCGCTTCTTCGATGACGTGATGGTAGTCGCCGAGGACCTCGCGCTGCGCGCCAACCGCCTCGCCCTGCTGGCGCACATCCGCGCGCTGTTCAACGCCGTCGCGGACATCGCGCGGCTGTGACCGGCGCGCACATATCCACCCGGGATTGACGCGGCGTTAAGGTTTTATTACGTTCGGCGACGGTCATGCCTGAAATCGCGGCGCGGACGCTGGGGTCCGCCGCCCACGGCAAGGCCGGGCCTGGGACGAAACGCGTCCGGGGTTCCTTCGGGGAGGGAGAGTACGGCCGGCGGCGCGGGGGCGCCGTCGGCTTTTTTGTCGGCAACGCCATTCGACGTGCCTCGAAGCGGATACGGCGAGGGTCGCTGCCGGCGAGGTTTGGGCTCGGGGCATGCACGAGGCGCACAAGCCACTCGACGATCGCCTTTGGACGCGGGCGCAACGCTACCTGCGCGACGGCCAGGTCACGGCCGCGCGCATCGCCCTCGAGGCCTTCCTGCAGAAGAATCCCGACCATGTGCAGGCGCATTTGACGCTGGGCGGGATTGCCTACAAGCAAGACCGCTTGCGTGCGGCGACAAGCCACGCGTTGGACGCGGCCCGGCGACTGCCCGCCGATCCCGAGCCGATCTGCGATGTCGTCGCCGCCCTCCTGCAGGTGGGCGAGATCGTGCAGGCGCGCCGCTGCCTCGATCACCCGGCGCTTGCCGGCGCCGTCCCGGGCCCCGTCCTCGTGCGCTTGGCCGGGCAGCGCCAGGCGATCGGCGAACACGGGGCGGCGTTGGCGCTGCTCGCGCGCGCGCGCGAGGCGGGCGTCGAAGGGCCGGAGTTCGGTTTCCATCTTGCGACCCAGTTGGGCTTCAACGGGTATCTGCAGGAAGCCGAGGCCGAACTCGATCGATGCGTCGGCACGGGAATGGCGCCGGGGCGGGCCTATCTCGAGCTGGCGCGGATGCGGCGGCAGACGCCGCAGCGCAATCACCTGTGCCTGCTGTCGCGGCGCATCGAATGCGTCGAAAAGGGCGGTCTCGACCACGTGGGGCTCGAGTTCGCGTGTTACAAAGAGCTGGACGACCTGGGACGCTGCGACGAGGCATGGGAGGCGCTTGCGCGCGGCAACGCGATGATGGCGGCGCGTCTGCCGCAGGATTCGGCGGGCGAGCGGCGGATCCTGCGGGATCTCGTCCGCGTGTGCGGCGCGGATTTCGTGAAAGCGGACGGTACGGTCCACGACGGCCCGCAGCCGATCTTCGTGATCGGCATGCCGCGTTCGGGCACGACGCTGCTCGAACGGATGCTGAGTCGGCACTCCCGGGTGAGCCCCGCCGGGGAACTCGGCGACTTTGCGCGGCAGTTGCGCTGGGTCGCGGATCACGGCACCCGGCACCAGGTCGACGAAATTCTCCTGGAGCGGCTGCCTTTTCTGGATTATGCGGAGCTTGGCCGGCGGTATCTGGCGCAGACGCAGTGGCGCGCGCGCGGCAGGCCGTTCTTCATCGACAAACTGCCGCCGAACTGGATGCTGGCCGGATTGATCCGACGCGCCTTGCCGCAGGCCCGCATCCTGCACATGGTGCGCGCACCGATGGACGTCTGCTATTCCAACTATCGGGCGTTGTTCGGCGATTCGTACGCCTACAGCTACGAGCTGGGCGCTCTGGCGCAGCACTACCGCGGTTACCGCCAGGTCATGGAGCACTGGCACGAAGTCATGCCGGGGCGGGTGCTGGACGTCGCCTACGGCCGCCTGGTGAACGATCCTGGCGCCACGGTGCGCGAGGTGCTGGCGTTCTGCGGTCTGGATTGGGAGCCCGGATGCGCCGAGCCGCGGAGCGACAGCGAGGCCGTCGCGACATTGAGTTACGCGCAGGTGCGCGAAGCGGTGCACACGCATGGCGAGGACGCGTGGCGGCGCTATTCGGCACAACTGCGCGGGTTGAGCGAGGCGCTGGCGGCTTCCGGCGAGTGAGCAAGCGGCGCGAAGACGCGGAGCGTGCGCGTCGCAAAAAAGAAGGGCCGGCATTGCGCCGGCCCTTTTCGCATGACGAGGCTGATGACGCTCGCGACGATCAGAATTTGATGTCGTATTCCAGCCAGTACGCGCGCCCGAAGCCGTTATACGAGAAGACGTTGTAGTACGGCGGAGCGGAGTAGTTGCCGCCGGCGTAGGACCAGTCCGTCGGCGGCCGGCGGTTTGCGATGTTGTTGACGGTCAGTTCGATGTAGGCGTCGTCGGTAACGTTGTATCTCACGCTGCCGTTGAACTGCGCCCAGCGACCGAACGCGCCGGTCCCCCCGTAATTGACCGACTTGCCGTACAGGGTGCCGAAGATCGTGCTGGTCCAACTCCCTTTCTCCCAGGACACGCTGGCGCTGGTGCGGGTCTTGAATTCATAGGAATTGAAGTTGTGCAGCAGGTCGATGGCCGGGTCGGCCGGATTCTGCCGGTAATGGTGGTTCAGCTCCACGTAGTACTGGCCGGAAAGGGCCAGGTCGCCGTACCTGCCAAGCTCGGCGCGGTAGGTGGCGCCGGTCTGGATGCCGGACAGCGTCTCGCTGGCGATGTTGATCGGGTTGACCGTGATGTACTGCAGCTTGTCCTGGGCAAGCAGGAACGGGTCATTGGACGGGAACCGCGTCACCCTTGAAATCGCGTCCTGGCAAAGCGCGGAGTTGATGTCGTAGGGCTGACCGCCGAACGAGGTGCCGAGGCGGCAGTTGGCCTCGTTCTGCAGCAACGTGCTGATGCTCTGCGTCGTCACCTCGTTGCTGATGGCGACGTGCGTGTAGTCCGCCTTCAGGTCGAAGTTCTTCGTGGGCGACCAGACGAAGCCGTAGCCGAAGGTCTTGGCGGTGATGTCCTTGAGGTCCTTGTTGCCCCGGTTGAAGGCGAAGGCGGTGATTCCGGCCTGGCTGCAGTTGGACAGGTTGTTCTGGTCGTAGCCGAGCAGGCGGCAGTAGTAGTAGTCCGTCGCGCCGGTGTAGAACCCGCTGTCGCCCTGGAAGACGTAGTACATGTCCGGGGCGCGGAACGCGGTGGCGTAGTTGGCGCGCAGCAGCAGCGTGTCGACCGGCCGGTATTCCAGTCCCAGTTTGTAGGTGGGCTTCGAGTCGTTGCGGCCGCTGTAGCGATACGTGTCGTAACGAGCGGACAGGTCCGCCGCCAGCTTGTCGAACACCGGGATGCGGATTTCGCCGCCCACCGCGTAACGCTTGCGCGAACCAGCGCCCTGCGTGCCGGTGACGTTGTTGAAGTCGCCCGCGACCAGGCGGGGATCCACCGGGCTATGGAAGGCCTGATTGCCGGCTTCCACGATGCCCGCGAAGCCCACCGAGCCGGCCGGCATTTCGAACAGGTCGGTGTTGGTCACGGTCAGGTGGACGTTCTGCTGCCAGGACAGCGACCGGCTCTTGATGAAGTCGGTCATGCTGTCGTACTGCTGGGGCGTGAGCGGCTTGTACAGGTTGGCGAGGTTGGTGTCGTACACGGGGAAGCCGTAGCCGTACGGATCCGTGCCCAACTGCGTGCCGAGGTAGTAGTCGTTGAAGGGCTTGGTCAACGCCCAGCGCTGTGACGCATCGGTGTTGACCTGCGAGCGGTTGTAGTAGGCGTCGTAGGTCCAGTCGGAAGCCCCGAAGTTGCCGCGCACGCCGAAATTCGCGTTGTACTGGCGGGTATAGATGGTGCCGGCGTTGGCGTCCACGCCACCGATTTCCTCCGGCGCAAAGAAGCGCTGCACGCTGACGAATCCGTAATTGGGGTCGAAATAGACGCCCGAGTAGGGATTCGCGGACTGCTTCAGGCTGGGGTTGAAGAAGCTCCAGTACGGCGCGCCGCTGTTGAACTTGGGCTTGGAGAAGCCGTACAGGATGTCGCCGTACAGCTCGGCGTTGTCGTTGAGGCGGTACGTCAGGTTGAGATAGCCGCTGGCGTAAAGGTTCTTGTTCAGCAGCGTGCCGTAACCTTCGTCGTTGTAGCTGCCGCAGAAATTGCCGCGGCCCGGGCGGTTCAAGTACTGCAACGTGCCGCCGAAGAGGCTCGACAGGCCCGAGCAGGTGTCCTTGCCGGGGTCGAAGTAGGTGCCGCCGAACGGATCGAAGAACAGGAAGTCGCGGCCGCCGACGTAGGGCGGGCCCCACGGGTTGTCGAGGCGCGACTTCTGGAAGCTCTGGTTGACGCGTATCGGGTTCTGATTCTCGACGCTGAGCGCGTAGGTGGCGTTGAGGTTGCCCCAGCTATGGCCACCGCTGAACTGCAGCCGCTCGTTGCTGCCTCCGCCGTTGTGGTATCCGCCCATGCGGAAGCTCACGGAGGTGCCGTCGACCTTCTGCTTCAGGACGATGTTGACGACGCCCGCCACCGCCGATGAGCCGTACAGGGACGACTGGCCGCCCGAGAGGATGTCGATGTGATCCACGATCGACATCGGGATGGTGGACAGGTCGACGAAGTCCTGCGACCCGTTGTAGGGCAGCGGGTAATTGGCCACCGGATGGCCGTTGATCAGTATCAGGGTGAATGCCGGGTCGAGGCCGAACAGGCTGATCGTCGAGGCGCCCGGTGTGAAGCTGCCGAACGTGGCCGACTGGGAATCCTGCACGGAGCCGGTAGCGACCGTCTGCGTGCGCAGCGCGTCATAGACGTTGCGGAAGCCTTGTGCTTCCATATCCTTCGACGTGATCGTGATGACGGGCGATGCCGTCTCGATCTGCGCCTGCGGGATCAGCGAGCCGGTGACCGTGATCTTCTGAAGCTCCTTGGCTTCCTTCTTGGTTCCCTGGTCCTGAGTGGTTGCGGCATCGGTGGTGCCGGTGGTGCCCTGGGCACGTGCGATACCACCCCACGCCGACAGTGCCAGCGCGGCGCAGATCGCCGTTGTCAAAAGCTTTCGATCCATGTTGTAACCCCCAAAATATTTAAGAACGCACAAGCCGTGCCCCGACCCTGCGGGCGCAGTGGTCCCGTGCGACTTGGAACGGCAAGTACCCCCTGCGCGGCCGGACGTCACCACGGCCCCGCAATCCCCATGTCGCGGCCGAGCGAGTTCGGCCGCAACGGCGCAAAGATAGGTGACTTCGCGCCTAGCAGCAACCCGCATAAGTTTTTGTTAACCGGGTCGCATTTGTTCGCGACGCGCGGCCCGCGCGGGCGGTCCCGCACCGGGAACGAGCGAGGGCGGTCGGGGGTCCTTGGCCGCACCGGCATTTGGCGTTGCCCGGATCCGGCGAGGCGCCCGGGGCGCCCGCGGACGGTAGGTCACGAATCGTGCCGCCTTCACGTTATGTGAAGTCGCACGCTTGCCTGTTACCATCTTCGCCTTTCGCGTGGGACCGGTTGCCGCTACCCTTCCCCGTTTGTAGTCGCCCCGGCGGCGTTTGCGCGCGTTCGAGGCGGCTCACGGTTTCCCGTGGTCATGCGTATCTTGAGAGGATCCCCCATGCGTACCATTGCTATGCCGCTGCTGGCCGCGACCCTGTTCGTCGCCGGCTGCAGCGGTTCCCAGTCGCCGGATCAGGCAGCGAGTGGCGCCGGGCAGGCGGCCATCACCGCCGTGACCGGCACCGTGTCGCTGCGCGATGCGGATGCCAAGGTGTCGCCGCAGGCGCGCCTGGACCTGTCGCTGGTCGACGTCTCCCAGCAGCCGGTGCGTACGGTGGCGTCGAAGACCGTCGACCCGGTTGGCCAGTTGCCGCAGTCGTTCAGCCTCGACTTCAAGCCCGCCGATATCGTCGCGACCGACCTCTACGTGCTGCATGCGGAGATGGTCGACGGCGAGCGCCACTACACCACGCCGCTGCAGTATCCGGTGCTGACCAAGGGCGCGCCGGCGCAGGTCGCGGTGAAGATGGTGGCCGAGGCCACCCCTGCCGAAAAGCTGATGGACAGCTACAAGCAGGTCAAGAACCGCATCGGCGGCATGAAGATCGAACAAGGCACCGCGCTGGGCGAGTCCGCCTCGCGCGGCTGGCAGGTGTTCCGCGAGAAGGGCGAGGTCGCCTTCATCCGCGAGCGGGTCGACTACTTCGACAAGGGCGCTACCAGCACCGACATCGCCTATCAGGACGGCAAGCCGTGGGTGGTGATCCAGCAGAAGATGGCGCACCAGGGCGAGAAGCCTTCCACGATCGACCGCGCCGGCTGGGACGAACAGGGCAACCTGGTGCTTAAGGAGCGCGTCGAGGGCGGCAAGACCGGCCCGCTGCCGGACGATGCGGCCAAGGCCCTGTACGACGACGCGGCGGCGATTCTCGCCAAGGTCGGCAAGAAGTAGCAGCGGTTTCGAGCTTCCCCCCACGAAAAGGCCGTCCGCGAGGACGGCCTTTTCGTTTCTGCAGAAGCGCGCGCACCGCGGCCCGCGGTGCGCGCGTCGTGCTCAGAAGCTCATCTTCAGCCCGAGGTTCAGGCTGTCGTTGCGCTGGTTGCTGTCGCCGAAGCGGCCGCTGTAGCTGACGTAGCCGGTGAAGTTCGCGCTGAAGTCGGCGGACAGGCCGAGGTCGGCGTTGATCCAGCTCGAGTCCGGCGTGTAGCCCGGAAGCTTGAAGCTGCCGTTCATCGTGCTGGAGCCGGTGCGCACCATGTACGGGTCGGTGTTGTTCTCGTGCTCGTAGGCGATCGCGGCGTACGGGCGCAGGGTAGTGCCGCCGGCCTGGAAGCTGCCGATCAGGTCCCAGCCGAGGCGGCCGACCAGCGACTCGCGGTTCTGCCGCGCGAACCACATGCTCGAGCTGTCGCCGGCCTGTTCGGTGTACGTGCCGACGCGCGCGTGCTGATAGGCGATGCCCGCGAACGGACCGGTCTGCAGCCCGCCGAACGCGAAGCGATAGCCGCCGTTGACCTCGAACGCCGACTGCGAGCCCGGCGCCTCGCCGTGCTCGGTGCGGCGCAGTTGGCCGAGCTGGATGTTGCGGTCGATGTCGTTGTAGCTGAGGCTGCCGAAGGTGCCGATCGCGCCGACGTAGCCCTGCCCCATGCGGTACAGGCCGTAGCCGGAGAACATCAGGTCCTGCAGCTTGAAGCCGCCCAGGCCGCCGGCGAAATCGGCGTTCTGGCTGGCGATGCCGAGCGCCATGCCCACCGAGAGGTTGTCGCTGGCGTGCGCGTCGGCGCCGACCGTGAGCGTGCTCTGGTTGGTATCGAGCTTGGGCGAGACGTCGGTCTGGTCGATGCGCTGGCGGTCGTAGTCGAAGCTGGCGAACCAGCGCAGGCCGTCGCCCTGGCGGTCGTAGTCGGCGAGCTGCTGGTTGCCGATCGCGCGCGCGTGCGTGCGATAGGCGGTCTGCGGCGCCTGCGCCAGCATCGAGATCTGCAGCGGCGCGGTGATCTCGGCGACCACGAACTGGCCCAGCATGGCGTGCGCGGCGGTGGTCGGGTGCACGCCGTCGGCGAACAGGTAGTTCTGCGCGGCATCGGCGGAGACCAGCGTCGCCGGCGTGCAGGTCAGCGAACTCGACGTGGTGCAGGCCGGCGCGGTGACGTTGGTGAAGCCGAACGCGCCCGGGTTGGCGATCACCTCGCTGATCAGGCGGAAGGTGTCGACCGGGATGATGTTGACGTCGCCGCCGCTCAGCGACGCCAGGCCGCTGTTCAGCACGCTGTTGTAGCCGATCGACAGGCCGGTCAGGCTCTGGCTGGCGGCCGCGCCGCCGGCGAGCCCAGCCGGGGTCCTGCCGACGTCCGGCAGGTTGAACACCACGACGTAGCGCGCGCCGGCCTGCGCCATCTGGTTCAGCAGGCCGACCTCGGCCTGCGCCGCCGCCAGCACGCCGGCCTGCGCCTGCTGCGGGGTTTCGGCAGCGAGCTGGACCATACCGGCGTGGAAGAGGATGTCGTTGCCGCCGCCCCACACGCTGTACAGCGTCTTCGCATCGGCCTGGCCGCCGGTGGCGGCGAGGTACTGCGCGAACTGCTGCGGCAGGGTCGGGATCGGGCCGGCAACGGAATTGTTGAGTACACCGGCGCCGCCGAAGGCGAGGTCGGTGCCGCCCGTCAGCGACGGCGCCAGGGTGAAGCCGAAGTAGCTGGCGACGTTCTCGATCGCCACCGTGCCGGGGTTGGTGGTGAAGCGCGACGGCTCCGGGAAACCGGAGGCCAGAGCGATGTTGCCGTTGTCGCTCAGGCTGTCGCCGATCACGACCACGTTGTCGAACGTGCCGGCCTGGGCGGCGCCGGCGGCCAGCGCCAGCGCGACGGCGCCGGCGAGAATGCGGATACGCGGCATATTGCAGACTCCTTGCTGTTCTTGTCGATCGGGGACGGGCCGCGCGCGGCGGCCGTTTCCGCGACGCGCGCGCTCCCCCCTGCACGCGGCCGCTGTCGGCCTACGGTAATCGAAACCATACCCGGGCGCATGCTGCGACGCTGCAACGGCGCGCGCAAGCGCGCCGATCAGCGCTTGAGCGCCTTGGCGAAGGCGTCGGCCAGGGCGCTGTTGGATGGCGCGGGGGCGGGCTTGGCGGCCGGACGCGATCCCGCCGGGCGTGCGCCGTCGCGGCTGGCCGGCCGCGCCTCGCGCGCAGGGCGGCCGCTGCGCGCTTCGCCGGGGGTATCGTCCAGACGCATGCTGAGCGCGATGCGCTGGCGCGCCAGGTCGATCTCCAGCACCTTGACCTTGACGATGTCGCCGGCCTTGACCGCGTCGCGCGGATCCTTCACGAATGTGTGCGACAGCGCCGAGACGTGCACCAGCCCGTCCTGGTGCACGCCGACGTCGACGAACGCGCCGAACGCGGCGACGTTGGTGACGCGGCCTTCCAGCACCATGCCGGGCATGAGGTCCTTCAGGTCTTCCACGCCTTCGGCGAACGTGGGCGCGGCGAACTCGGGGCGCGGATCGCGGCCCGGCTTCTCCAGCTCCTTGAGGATGTCGCGCACGGTCGGCACGCCGAAGCGGTCGTCGGTGAACTGCTCCGGCTTCAGCGCGCGCAGGAACGCGCCGTCGCCGATCACCTGCTTCACCTCGCGGCCGCACTGCTTGAGGATGCGCTCGACTACCGGATAGGCCTCCGGATGCACCGCGCTGGCGTCCAGCGGATCGTCGCCGTGCGGGATGCGCAGGAAGCCGGCGGCCTGCTCGAACGCCTTGTCGCCGAGGCGCGGTACCTTGAGCAGCGCGCGGCGGCTGCGGAACGCGCCGTGCTCGTCGCGATAGCGCACCACGTTCTCGGCGACGCCGGGCGAGAGCCCCGCCACGCGCGCCAGCAGCGGCGCCGAGGCCGTGTTGACGTCGACGCCGACCGCGTTGACGCAGTCCTCGACGCGCGCGTCCAGCGCGCGCGCCAGCTTCGCCTGGTTGACGTCGTGCTGGTACTGGCCGACGCCGATCGCCTTCGGCTCGATCTTCACCAGCTCGGCCAGCGGGTCCTGCAGGCGCCGCGCGATCGACACCGCGCCGCGCAGCGACACGTCCAGCTCGGGGAATTCCTTCGCCGCCAGCTCGGAGGCGGAATACACCGAGGCGCCGGCCTCGCTGACCACGATCTTGGCCAGCTTCAGCTCCGGATGCTTGCGGATCACCTCGCCGGCCAGCTTGTCGGTCTCGCGCGAGGCGGTGCCGTTGCCGATCGCGATCAGGCGTACGTCGAACTGTTTGCAGGCGGCCGCCAGCGCGGCGACCGAGCGGTCCCACTCGTTGCGCGGCTCGTGCGGATAGATCGCGCCGGCGTGCAGCAGCTTGCCGGTGGCGTCGACCACCGCGACCTTGACGCCGGTGCGGATGCCGGGATCGAGGCCCATCACCGCCTTCGGACCGGCCGGCGCGGCCAGCAACAGGTCCTTCAGGTTGTCGCCGAACACGCGGATCGCCGCGTCCTCGGCGGCCTCGCGCGCGCGCCCGAACAGGTCGAGGGTCAGGTGCAGGTGCAGCTTGGCGCGCCAGGCCAGGCGCACGGTCTCCAGCAGCCAGGCGTCGGCGGCGCGGCCGCGCGCGGCGATGCCGGCGTGCACGGCGACGCGGCCTTCCGCTTCGGCGTGGCCCTGCTCCGCATCGGCGCCGGCCACGAGTTCGAGTTCGAGCACGCCCTCGTTGCGCGCGCGCAGCAGCGCCAGCAGGCGGTGCGAGGGAATCTTCGCGATCGGTTCGGCGTGATCAAAGTAGTCGCGGAACTTGGCGCCGGCCTGCTCCTTGCCTTCGATCACCTTGGCGCGGATCTGGCCCTTGCTCCACAGCCAGTCGCGCAGCTCGCCGACCAGCGCGGCGTCCTCGGCGATCGCCTCCATCAGGATCGCGCGCGCGCCGTCCAGTGCGGCCTTGACGTCGGGCACGCCCTTGCCTTCGTCGACGAACGCCGCGGCGCGCGTCTCCGGCGCGACCGTCGGGTCCTCGCGCAGCGCCAGCGCCAGTGGCTCCAGCCCGGCTTCGCGCGCGATCTGTGCCTTGGTGCGGCGCTTCGGCTTGTACGGCAGATAGAGATCCTCGAGGCGCGCCTTGGTGTCGGCTTCGAGGATCTGCGCCTTCAGTTCGTCGCTCAGCTTGCCCTGTTCGCCGACGCTCTCCAGGATCGCGGCACGCCGCTCTTCCAGTTCGCGCAGGTAGCGCAGGCGCTCTTCCAGCAGGCGCAGTTGGGTGTCGTCGAGGCCGCCGGTGGCTTCCTTGCGGTAGCGCGCGATGAACGGCACGGTGGCGCCGCCGTCGAGCAGATCCACGGCGGCTTTGACCTGCGCCGGCTGCGCGGCGATGTCCTGGGCAATGCGTTGTTCGATGCTGGGCATGCGGTCGGTGGACTCCTTGCAGACGCAAACGTCGTGAGCCGCCTCGACGGCCCGGCAAACGCACGATTCTAGCAACGCGGGTGATCGTTCCGGACGCGCCGTGTCCGCCGAGGTCAGCGCAGGCGACCCAGCAGGACGGTCCCGCCCGCGAACAGGCCAAGATCGTGCGTACGCCGATCCAGGCCGTAAGCGAGGCCCGCGTCCCATACGAGGCGGCGGCTCGCCATGAAGTTGGCGGTGCCGAGCATCTGGTGAGCGTGCCCGATGCCGCGCCGGTTGTTGCCGGACAGCTCGATGGCGCCGCCGAAGCGATCGCCCAGCGGCCACGACATTGCCGCCGCCCACCCGCTTTGCCAGCGGGATGCGCCGGGCGAGCGGGTGGCGTAACGCGTGGCGCCGACGTTGATGTCGAGGTGCAGTGCGCCGACGCCCGAGCTGAGGATGCCGTTCAGCAGCCACGCGGGCTTGTCGAGGCCGACACCCTGCGCCGACGTCGGTAACACCGGCCCGATCTCGTAGCCGAACGCGAGCCCCTCGCGCATCGGCAAACGCTGCTTCCACTCCAGATAGGTGTCGCCCATGCCGCCGCCATGAGGACCGGCCGCATCCACCTCGCGATCGAAGGCGTCGCCGCCGAACAGCACCCCGTGGTCTTCGTCGAAGGCGTATTTCAGGAGGAACGGCACGGTATCCGAACGCGAGCCGTCCTCATGCAGTACGCGAAGGCCGCCGAACTCCCCCTCCAGCCAGCCGGGGACCGGCAAGCCTGCAGGATCGGATAGGGTAGGGCGATAGGGCGTGACCGTGGGCGGCTGGACGTCAGGCGCGGCGGCCTGCGCCCAGGCGGCGACGGCGACCATCACGCCTGCGCTGCGCCGCGCGAGCAGGCGCGTCCCGGCCCTTTCAGGCCGCACTACGACCGCCACGGCGCTTCAGGTGCACCAGCAGCAGGGCGATCGCGGCCGGGGTGACGCCGCTGATGCGCGCCGCCTGGCCGACGGTCTGCGGCTGCACCTGTTTCAGCTTCGCCAGCACTTCGGCGGAGAGGCCGCGCACGGCGTCGTAGTCGAAATCGTCGGGAATGCGCGTGCCTTCCTGGCGCTGCTGGCGCGCGATCTCGTCGCGCTGGCGCTCGAGGTAGCCGGCGTACTTGGCCTGTACGTCGAGCTGCCCGACGACACCGGGATCGTCGTGGCCGGGGCCGAGTTCGGGCACGGCCATCAGCGTGGCGTAGTCGAGCTCGGGACGGCGCAGCAGGTCGAGCACGGGCGTCTCGCGCGTCAGCGCCACGCCGAGGTCGCGCGCGATCGCCGCGCCGAGCGCGTTGCCGGGTGCCGCCCACAGCGCCTGCAGGCGCGCGCGCTCGCGCTCCACCGCCTCGCGCTTGCGGCAGAGCGCGTCGTAACGCTCCGGCGGCACCACGCCGAGCGCATAGCCTTGCTCGGTCAGGCGCAGGTCGGCGTTGTCCTCGCGCAGATGCAGGCGGTACTCCGCGCGCGAGGTGAACATGCGGTACGGCTCGCGGGTGCCGTTGCTGGTGAGATCGTCGATCAGCACGCCGATGTAGGCCTCGTCGCGGCGCGGCGTCCACGGCTCGCGGCCGAGCGCGTGGCGCGCGGCGTTCAGGCCGGCGATCAGGCCTTGGGCGGCGGCTTCCTCGTAGCCGGTGGTGCCGTTGATCTGGCCGGCGAAGAACAGGCCGGCGATCGCCTTGGTTTCCAGCGACGGCTTGAGGCCGCGCGGATCGAAGTAGTCGTACTCGATGGCGTAGCCGGGGCGGGTGATGTGCGCGCGCTCGAAGCCGGCGATGGAGCGCACCAGCGCCACCTGCACGTCGTACGGCAGCGAGGTGGAGATGCCGTTGGGGTAGACCTCGGCGCTGTCCAGCCCTTCCGGCTCGACGAACACCTGGTGGCTGTCCTTGTCGGCGAAGCGCACCACCTTGTCCTCGATCGACGGACAGTAGCGCGGGCCGATGCCCTCGATGCGGCCGGTGTACAGCGGCGAACGGTCCAGCGCGCCGCGGATCAGCTCGTGCGTGCGCGCCGAAGTGTGCGTGATCCAGCAGCTCACCTGGCGCGGATGCTCCGCGCGCGCGCCGAGGAAGGAGAACACCGGCGCCGGATCGTCGCCCGGCTGCTCCTGCAGCGCGGCGTAGTCGATGCTGCGGCCGTCGATGCGCGGCGGCGTGCCGGTCTTCAGGCGGTCGACGCGCAGCGGCAGCTCGCGCAGCTTCTGCGCCAGCGTGATGGCCGGCGCGTCGCCGGCGCGGCCGCCGGCGTACTGGGCGAAGCCGACGTGGATCTTGCCGGCGAGGAAGGTGCCGGCGGTCAGCACCACGGTCGCGGCGCGGCAGGTCAGGCCCATCTGCGTCACCACGCCGGTCACGCGCTCGCCTTCGATCAGCAGGTCGTCCACGCCCTGCTGGAACAGATGCAGGCCGGGCTGGGCTTCGACCACGCGGCGGATCGCGGCCTTGTACAGCGCGCGGTCGGCCTGGCAGCGGGTGGCGCGCACGGCCGGGCCCTTGGAGGCGTTCAGCGTGCGCCACTGGATGCCGGCGCGATCGGCGGCGTGCGCCATTGCGCCGCCCAGCGCGTCGATCTCCTTGACCAGGTGACCCTTGCCGATGCCGCCGATGGCCGGGTTGCAGCTCATCTGGCCGATGGTCTCGAGGTTGTGCGTCAACAGCAGCGTGCGCGCGCCCAGGCGCGCCGCGGCGAGCGCGGCCTCGGTGCCGGCGTGGCCGCCGCCGACCACGATCACGTCATAGCAGGTAAGGCTGTCCATGAGATGTACTGTCAGGGTGCATGGGGGCCACGTCGGTGACTAGGCGCGGCCATCCTGGCCTCGCCAAGTCACCCCGCCCTCGGCTTCCTGCCTCGGGCGCGCGCCGCTCGCGGCCTGCCACCGGCAGGCCGCGTGGCCTGCGGCCACCGCGTCGCGCCCGCCGCCGACCACGATCACGTCGTAGTGCTGTTCGAGGTCCATCGGAGAATGCGGCTTGCGGCCGCCAAGCAGGCGAAGGCGCGCATTGTATCGCTGCCGCGAGGGGTGCCGTGCTGGCACGGAACCTGCTTCAACGTCTCGTGCACTCCCACCGGCGCACGGCGTTTGCGAGCACGTCGATAACCGGAATCAGGGGCCGGTTGCGCGCCGGTGGGAGGACGCACCTCACGCAGCCCCGGAACGATCAGCGTGGGAAAGAAGGACTGGCGCCCGGCGGTCTCAGGAACAGGGGGAATCCAGGATGACCATATGCCGGGCGCCAGAACCGTAAAGACTGGCGTATCGAGCCGCGCGACCCGCGCGGCTTTTTTTTGCGCGGCCCGATCATTGCGGTTCCGACCCCAACGTACCGTGAACGGAATCAATAAATAAGGTTCATCTGGCGGTGCCGTCGGCCGTCAGCTTGCGACGCGTCGTGTCAGGGCCGGGCCCGGCCCGTTGCCGGCGGCACGGCGGTGTCGGGATGCCGGTTGCTGGCACGTCATGTGCATGGATCACACTGCAAGTGTGACGCGACGCACCTGGAGCCTCCCCATGAATGCCATTGCTGCCGTCAACGTCGATCCGCAGTTCCTGCGCCACGATCTGATCGTCGAGATGGCGCGCGTGGAAATGGCGATCGAGGACATCCGCAGCCGCCGTTCCGCAGCGGAACAGGGTGTCCTGCTGCCCGCGCTGGAACAGCGCCGCAGCCGCATCTGCGCCGCGCTCAGCCGCCTGCCCGCCTGACGTCTCGCGCGCGCCGCGCGCATTCCCCGTAGCCGGTAGCGACGGGCGGCGGAAGCCGCCGCGCGCATTCCGCCTGCATGCTTTCCCGCGGCACCCCGCGTCAGGGGCGCATGCCGCCGTCGTCGTGCCGGCGACGCCGCTCCGGCACGGCGCGGGGTGCGGGCGCAGGCGCGGCCCGCGCCGCGGCCGGCGGGTGGCCTGGACGCGCCATGTCCGCCGGCGGCCGCGCGCGCTCGTCGGGCTCGATGCCGAGCTTGCGGTCGCGCCGCGGCGGCGGGCGGCGCGTGGGCTCGGGCACCACGATCACCGGCGGCGGCGCGTAGTACCACGGGTTGGTGACGAAGCCGGGGCCCCACCAGGT
This sequence comes from Mizugakiibacter sp., assembly GCF_039680435.1. Lineage (NCBI taxonomy): Bacteria > Pseudomonadati > Pseudomonadota > Gammaproteobacteria > Lysobacterales > Rhodanobacteraceae > Mizugakiibacter > Mizugakiibacter sp. Next base: position 23,728 of record NZ_JBDKSX010000112.1, read on the forward strand.
CGGGCTCCACGAGCGGCCGTAGTCGATCACCGTATCGGCGTCGCCGTAGGCGGAGCGGCCGACGTAGTAATCGCCGGCGCCCTGCACGTGGGTGTAGCTCGGCTCGACCGCGCAACCGGCGAGGGCGAGCGCAGCGGCAAGCAGGGACAGATACCGCATGGCACACCTCCCGATCGCGGCCCATGCCCCGATGACGCGCGCGAGCGCACATCGGTCGCGGCCAAGCATAAGCATGCCTGAAACGCAGGTTCAGCCGGCCAGGGTGCGCTCAAGTATATCGGCGAGATCGCGCGACAGCCGCGCCGTGTCGGCGGCCAATCCGGCGAGGACGTCGTGCGCGTGCCGGCGCCGCCCCGGTTCCAGCCGGCGCCAGCCGTTGAAGGCGGTGGCGAGCCGCGCGGCGACCGAAGGGTTGATCGCGTCCAGCTCGCGCAGCCGGCCGGCCAGCCAGACGTAGCCGGCGCCGTCGGCGCGGTGGAAGCCGACCGGGTTGGCCTGCGCGTAGCTGCGCAGCAGCGCGTAGGCGCGGTTCGGATTGCGCAGCGTGAAGGCCGGGTCGTGCGCCAGCGCCTGCACGCGCTCCAGTGCGGTCGCGGACGGCACCTGCGCCTGCAGCGCAAACCACTTGTCCAGCGCCAGCGCGTTGCCCTCGTAACGCTGGCGGTAGCGCGCGAGCGCGTCGTCGGCCCCGGCCGCGCCGCTGCGCACCAGCGCGGCCAGTGCGGCGAGGCGGTCGGTCATGCCGCGCGCGTCGGCGAACTGCGTCGCGGCCAGCGCGTGGCCGCGCGCCGGAGCGTGCCGGCACAGCAGCTCCAGCACGCGCCGCTTGAGCCGGCGCCGCGCCGCGCCGGCGGCATCGGGCGCGGCATCGGCGTGCGCGTGCAGCGCGCGGTAGCGCGCTTCGAGGGCGTCGCCGAGGCGCGCCGCCAGCATGCGTTCCAGCGTCTCGCGCGCGGCGTGCACGGCGTCGGGATCGAGTTCCGCGCAGCGCTCGCCCAGCTCGACCGCGGGCGGCGGTGTCAGCAGCTCGGCCAGCAGGGCGGGGTCCGGCGACGCTTCCGCGAACAGCGCGGCCAGCGCCTCGCACCATGCGGCCGGCGCGCCGCCGGCGGCGCCGCGCAGCGTGGCGTCGAAGGCGAGCTGGGCCAGCCGCTGGCCGGCGTCCCAGCGGTTGTAGCCGTCGGACTCGTGGCGCAGCCGGAAGGCGAGGTCCGCGGGTGCGTCGTCGCCCTCGACGATCACCGGCGCGGAGAAGCCGCGCAGCAGCGAGGGCAGCGGCGGCTCGGGCACGTCGATGAAGCGGAAGGTCTGTTCCGCCGCGGCCAGTTCCAGCACGCGTTCCTCGCTCGCCGCGACGGCCTCGCCGTCGAGGCGCAGCGGCAGCAGGCGGCCGTCGCGCGCGAACAGGGCGACGCGCAGCGGGATCGGCAGCGGCCGCTTGTCGGCCTGGCCGGGCGTCGGCGGCGTGTGCTGGCCGAGCGTCAGCGCGTAGCTGCGCGTGGCCGCGTCGTAGGCGCCGCGCGCGCGCACGCGCGGCGTGCCGGCCTGGCGGTACCAGGCGAGATAGGGCGCCAGGTCCACGCCGTTGGCGTCGCCCAGCGCCTTGAGGAAATCCTCGACCGTCGCCGCCTGGCCGTCGTGGCGGGCAAAGTACAGATCGGTGCCGCGGCGGTAGCCGTCCGCGCCGAGCCGCCCGGCCAGCATGCGCACCAGTTCCGCGCCCTTCTCGTACACGGTCGCGGTGTAGAAATTGTTGATCTCGCGGTACTGCTCCGGGCGCACCGGATGCGCCAGCGGGCCGGCGTCCTCGGGGAACTGCGCGCGGCGCAGCGTGGCCACGTCCTCGATGCGCTTCAGCGCCGGCGAGCTCATGTCGGCGGCGAAGCTCTGCTCGCGGAACACGGTCAGGCCTTCCTTCAGCGACAACTGGAACCAGTCGCGGCAGGTGACGCGGTTGCCGCTCCAGTTGTGGAAGTACTCGTGCGCGATCACCGCCTCGATCTGCCGGTACTCGTCGTCGGTGGTGCTGTCCGCGTCGGCGAGCAGGTACTTGGCGTTGAAGATGTTGAGGCCCTTGTTCTCCATCGCGCCCATGTTGAAGTCGTGGGTGGCGACGATGTGGAACACGTCGAGGTCGTAGCAGCGGCCGTACACGCGCTCGTCCCAGCGCATCGCGCGCTCGAGCGCGTCCAGCGCGTAGCCGCAGCGGCCGATCGCGTCGGCTTCGGCGAAGATGCGCAGCTTCACCGCGCGGCCCTCGGCGGTGACGTAGTCGCGCTCGATCCGCTCCAGGCGCCCCGCGACCAGCGCGAACAGGTAGCTCGGCTTCGGATGCGGGTCGACGTAGCGCGCCCAGTGGCGGCCGTCGGCCAGCTCGCCGGCGCCGTCCGGGTTGCCGTTCGCCAGCAGCACCGGGAAGCGCGCGCGATCCGCGCGCAGCGTCACCGTGTAGCGCGCCAGCACGTCGGGACGATCGAGGGAATAGGTGATGCGGCGGAAGCCCTGCGCCTCGCACTGGGTCAGCAGGAAGCCGGCCGCGCGCGTGCCGCTGAGGTAGAGGCCCTCCAGCGCGGTGTTCTGCGCCGGCTCGATGCGCACCACGGTCTCCAGCACGCTGCCGTCGCGCGCGCCCGGCACGGTCAGGCCCTCGGCATCCAGCGCGTAGTCGCCGGCGCCGAGCGCGCGGCCGTCGAGCCGGATCGATTGCAGCGCCAGGCGCTCGCCGTCGAGGCGCAGCGGTTCGTCGCGGGCGGGGTCGCGGCGCAGCGCGAGGCGCGCGCGCACTTCGCTGGCGTCGATGTCGAGATCGCACTCGAGTTCGACGTGCTCGATGCGCCAGGCGGGCGCGCGGTAGTCGCTGAGCAGGACGGGGCGGGTGCCGGGCGCGCCGGCGGCTTCGGGCGAGGTCATCGGGGCGTTGCGGATGCCGCGTAAAGACGCGAGGCTAGCACGCCGACCGCGGCGCCGCGTATGACCTGCGTTAAAGCGCGGCGCAAGCGTTAGACTGCGCGGTCATGGCCGCCTTCGACCTTACTCTCGAGCACGTCCGCGCCGCCGCCGCGCGCATCGCCGCGCACGCGCACGTCACCCCGGTGCTGCATTCGCGCAGCCTCGATGCCGCCGCCGGCGCGCGGCTCGCGTTCAAGTGCGAGAACCTGCAGCGCGCCGGCGCGTTCAAGTTCCGCGGCGCCTGCAACGCGGTGTGGTCGCTGGACGAGGACACGGCGCGGCGCGGCGTGGTCACGCACTCCTCCGGCAACCACGGCGCCGCGCTGGCGCTGGCGGCGCGCACGCGCGGCATCCCCGCGCACGTGGTGGTGCCGCAGGGCGCGGTGAAGGCGAAGCTGGCCGCGATCGAGGCGGCCGGCGCCACGCTGCACGCCTGCGCGCCGACCATGGCCGCGCGCGAGGCGAAGGCGGCCGAGGTGCAGGCGGCGACCGGCGCGACGCTGGTGCACCCGTACACCGATCCGCGCGTGGTCGCGGGGCAGGGCACGGTGGCGCTGGAGCTGCTGCACCAGGCCGGTGCGCTGGACGCGCTGATCGCGCCGATCGGCGGCGGCGGCCTGGTCGGCGGCTGCGCCATCGCCGCGCACGGGCTGGACCCGTCGATGCGCATCTACGCCGCCGAGCCGGAGGGCGCACCGGACGCCTACGAGTCGATGCGCCGCGGCGAGCGCTGGACCGCGTTCACTCCTGACACGGTCTGCGACGGCCTGCGCGGCACCCTCGGCGAACCCAACTTCGCGCTGCTGCGCGCGCATGCGGTCGAGGTGCTGCCGGTCAACGACGCGGAAGTGATCGCCGCGATGCGCCTGCTGTGGGAACGCCTCAAGCTGGTGGTGGAGCCGTCGGCCGCGACCGTGCTGGCGGCGCTGCTGCGCCATCGCGAGCGCTTCGCCGGGCGGCGTGTCGGCCTGGTGCTCACCGGCGGCAATGTCGACCTCGACGCGCTGCCCTGGCGTTGAGCGCCCCGTTCCCGCGGCGCCTCAGCCGAGCAGCGGCTGCGCGACGGCGACCAGGGTCACATAGCCGTAGGCCAGCCACGCCAGCAGGATCAGCGCGACGTGCAGGGTGCGCCGGCGCGCGAAGATGCCGACGGCGAAGATCGCGAAGAACGCGGTGTAGGTCCATTCGGAAAGCACCGCCGCCAGCGGCAGGCGACGGCCGACGACCATGAGCACCAGGTCCAGCGTCTGGCTGCACAGGCCGAGCGCGTAGAACAGCGTACTGTTGTGCTCGAAGTGTCCGCGCAGGTCGAGCGGCCCTTCCGCGCGCGGATGCGGCAGCAGCGCGCGCACCGCCTGGAAGATCACCAGCGGCTGGCAGGCCAGCGCGGCGTACATGCCGAACGTCCAGCGGTCGTAGTCGCTCCAGCGGAAAAAGTGCCACCACCACTGCAGGATGGCGAGGAAGACGAGCAGCGCCCACGCCAGCGGGATCCAGTCCCAGCGCACGCGCTCGCGGTGCATCACCAGGCCGGAGGCCAGCGTGGCCAGTTCGGTCAGCGCCAAGCCGAGCACCACCGAAATCATCACGCTGAGGTATTCGAACGGATTCATGCGGCGTGGTCGACGAACGTTCGCGGCATGGTAGCCGCTGGCGCGCTCAATGGCGCCGCGGCGCGAAATTGAGCGTCAGCAGCGCCGCGGCGATCAGCGCGATGCCGGTCGCTTCCGCGGCATCGGGGCGCTCGCCGAGGATCGCCCAGGCCAGCAGCACGCCGGTCATCGGCACGGCGAGGCTGGTCAGGCCGGCGACGTGCGTCGGCAGCCGCTGCACGATGTACAGCCACAGCGCCCAGCCGACGCCCGCGGGCAGCAGCGCGTTGTAGGCCAGCGCGGCGACGTAGCCGGGCGCCCAGTCGATCGGCCGTTCCGGCATCAGCAGCGCCAGCGCGACCAGCACCAGCGTGCCGAGCAGCATCTGCCACGCGGTCAGTTGCAGCGCGCCGACCCTGCCGCCGGCGAACATGCGCTTGGCCAGCACCACGCTGATCGCCCATGAAAGTCCGCCGGCCAGCGCCAGCGCGGTGCTGCGCATGCCGCCCAGCCCGCGCCACGGCTCCAGCACGCAGGCCAGGCCGGCCGCGGCGATCGCCAGGCACAGCCACTGGCGCGCGCTCGGCCGCTCGCGCAGCACGAGCCACGCCAGCAGCACCACCCAGAACGGCATCGTGTAGGCGAGCAGCGCGGTGCGGCCGGCGCCGCCGCCGACCAGCGCGAGCTGCACCAACGCCTGGAAGCCGGTGGTCTGCGCCAGCCCGAGCGCCAGGGTCGGCCCCAGCGGCGGCGGCGCCAGCGATTCGCGGCGCAGCGCCAGCAGGCCGAACAGCACCAGCGTGCCGAACACGTAACGCAGCGCCGAGAACGTGAACGGCCCCGAGTATTGCAGGGCCTGCTTCATCACGACCCAGTTGTAGCTCCAGATCAGGGTCAGCGCGGCCAGCGCGTACAGCGCGCCGCGGCGGGAGTCGGCTTCGGGCATCGGCGGGTTCGGGGCGCGCGGAACGGCGGGCGGATGCCCGTATCATACGCACCCGCCACAGCGTCCCGGAGCGCGCCATGCAGGCGCAGAGCATCGCCCTGATCGAGAACTACTACGACGCCTTCAACCGCGGCGAGTGGGCCGGCATGCTCGCGCTGCTCGACGACCGCGTCGTCCACGACATCAACCAGGGCGGCTGCGAGCAGGGCCGCGCGCGCTTCGCCGAGTTCCTCGTGCAGCGGGCGCGTTGCTACCGCGAGCGCGTCGAGGACGTGGTGGCGATGGCCAGCGCCGACGGCCGCCGCGCCGCCGCCGAATTCACCGTGCACGGCACCTACCTCGCCGACGCCGCCGGCCTGCCGAAGGCGCGCGGCCAGCGCTATGTGCTGCCGGCCGGCGCGTTCTTCGCGATCCGCGACGGCCGCATCGCGCGGGTCGGCGAGTGCCGCAACCTCGAGGACTGGAGGCGCCAGCTCGGCGCCTGATCCGAACCGCGGCATTGCGCCGCGGGGTGGCCTTGACCGTGGTCAAGGCCGGCGCGGCCGCGCGCGTGCCTGCTGGCCGCGTCCGGCAAGCCCATTCCGGCAAGTCCGCATAGCGGGCAGAATCCTGCCCGCACCCACCGCATGATCGAGGAGCGCCCATGGCCACTGTCGCCGCCGCCCGTCCCCGCTACGCCGCCCCGGTGCGCTGGCTGCACTGGCTGGGCTTCATCCTGGTCGCGCTGGCCTACCTGTTCATCGAGCTGAAGGGCTACGTGCCCAAGGGCACGCCGCTGCGCGACGCGCTCAAGCAGTACCACTTCTGGGCCGGCATCGGCGTGCTGGTGCTGCTGCTGCCGCGCGTGTGGGCGCGCGCCCGTTACGGCACGCCGCCGGTCACGCCGACGCCGGCCGGCTGGATGGAGCTGCTGGGGCGCCTGACCCACCTCGCCCTCTACCTGTTCCTGCTGGTGCAGCCGTTGCTCGGCCTGATCGTGCTGCAACTCGACGGCGACAGCGTGAACTTCTTCGGCGGGCTGACGCTGCCCAGCTTTCTGGCAACGCCCAACCACGAGCTCGCGCACGACTTCGAGGAAGTGCACGAAACCATCGGCGAGGTTTTCTACTGGGTGATCGGCCTGCACGTCCTCGCCGCGCTGTGGCACCACTTCGTCAGCCGCGACAACACGCTCAAGCGCATGCTGTAGGCGCGCTCCGGCGGCTGCTGCGCGGGCAGCGCCGGTGACGCCTGCACGGAATTGATCAGAGCACCCTAGGCGCCACGGTCGGTGCGCAGCGCGCGCGTGGCGCGCGCGTCGCCGGCCGCGCCGCGCGCGCTGAGTCCGCTGAACAGCGCGATGCCGGCAACCACCGCCAGCGCGCCCAGCGCCGCCGCGCCGTGCGGCCACGGCTCGCCGAGGAACAGCGCACCGAGCGCGCACGAGAACAGCAGTTCGGCCGACTGCATCGCCTCGACCGCGGCCAGTGCGGTCGGGTCGTTGCGCACGCGCGCGGTCGCGGCAAAGAACAGGATGGTGGCGATCACGCCCGACGACAGCGCCACGCCGCCGGCCAGCAGGATCTCCCGCGGCGACGGCGGCCCGGCCGTGAACCATGCCCACGCCGCCAGCACGATCCACCACGGCTGGCTGGCCAGGGTCATGCCGAACACGCGCTGGGTCGCATTGAGCGCGCTGCCGCTGCGCTCCAGGTGCAGCAGGATCATGCGGTTGCCGAGCGGGTAGGCGAACGCCGCGACCAGCACCGCGCCCAGCGCCAGCCAGCCGGCGCGGTCGAGCGCGCCGTGCGCGTGGCCGAGCTGCATCGCCAGCACGCCGGCGACGATCAGCGCGCCGACGGCGAGCGGCGCCCAAGCCAGGCGTCCGCGCGCGTCGCGGTAGATCAGCGGCGCCAGCAGCGGCCCGGCCAGCACCGTGCTCTGGAAGCTGCCGGCGATCAGCCAGGCCGGGCCGCTGGCGGCGGCCCAGGTCAGGCCGATGCCGAACACGAAGAAGCCGACGCCGCTCCACAGCAGCCAGGCGCGCCGGTGCTGCGCCAATTCGCGCGGCAGCGCGCCCAGCCCGCCCTGGAACGGCAGCACCGCGGCCAGCAGCGGCAGGGTGATCAGGTAGCGCAGCGCCACCGCCCACGCCCAGTGCCCGCCGCCCTCGACGATGCCGCGGTTGAGCACGTAGGTCAGGGTGAAGAACAGCGCCGCGGCGAGACCGAGCGCCACGGCGCGCAAGGCGGGCGCGCGCATCCGCCGAGTCTGCCGCAGCGGGCCGGGGGCCGCCAGCGCGGCGGGGCGATCGCGCCGTGCGCCGCGGCTCCAAAAGGTATACAAAGGCGCGCCAGGCGCCGCCGGCAGGCGGCGCGGACCTCGTCAGGGGGGTGGGGATGTCTGCCGATCAGCGCAAGCGCTGCCCGTGGGCCGAGGCCAGCGCGCTCGAGCGCGACTACCACGACCGCGAATGGGGCGTGCCGCAGCACGACGACCGCGTGCTGTTCGAGTTCCTCACGCTGGAAGGCGCGCAGGCCGGGCTGTCCTGGCGCACCGTGCTGACCAAGCGCGAACGCTACCGCGAGGCGTTCCATGGCTACGACATCGAGCGCATCGCGCGCATGCGCGAGGCCGAGCTGGAGAAGCTGCTGAAGGACGAGGGCCTGATCCGCAACCGCCTGAAGATCGTGTCCACGCGCGACAACGCGCGCGCCGCGCTGGCGGCGATCGAAGCGCACGGCAGCCTGGACGCCTGGCTGTGGGGTTTCGTCGACGGCGTACCGATCGTCAACTACCGGGTGCACGCCAGCCACGTGCCCGCGCGCTCCGCGATCTCCGACCGCATGAGCAGGGAACTCAGCAGGCACGGTTTCCACTTCGTCGGGTCCACGATCTGCTACGCCTTCATGCAGGCGGTCGGCATGGTCAACGACCATCTCGTGAGCTGCTTCCGCCACGACGAGGTCTGAGCGCAGCGGAGCGCGACGGGCTGGTCGCGATGCGTGCGCCGCGCATTCCGTTCCGCGTGTTTCGCTGAATGTAGCTTGCGACCAGCTTGATCTCGCCGCGGCCGTTTTCGCGCGCGCCATCGTGTGATCGGCATGGTCGGCACCACCGCGCATCGCTGCCCCGCGCGCTTCCGCATCGGAATTTGCGATCGACTCGGCGGTTGCCTCGGATGCCGTGCGCTAGATGCCGTGGCGGCGCAGAAACGCGCGTTGAACGGCGCGCGGCGACGACGTTGCGCGCGCCGGCCGCCGCGCAGAGCATGGCGCCACGCGGTTGCGGTACGGCGTACCTCGCCGCAGGGGGCAATCCGTGCAGGACCATCCCTGGAGGTTTCGTATGAGCGTTCAGCGTCCCGTCCTCTCGCTTCTTTGCGCGAGCCTGCTCGCAGTCTTCGCCGGTACGCAGGCCTGGGCCAGCGACGCGCCGGATGCGTCGACCGCTACCCGTTCGACCGCAGCCGACAAGCTCGCCACCACCTACGCCGCTTTCGCCGGTTCCGACAGCAACGCCGAGGCGCTGGTGAACGGCCTGCGCGACGGCGCGTCGGTAACGCTCGACACCAGCGTCACCAACCCCGACGGCACCACCGGCACCACCGCGACCACGTTCCAGCCGGCCACCGGCAATCTGGGCTACGGCGAGGTCAACATCTCGCTGGCGCTGGCCAAGGACGAGCTGGCCAAGCTCGGCATCACCGATCCGACCGCCGCCCAGATCGAGGCCGCGCTGAACGGCGGCACCATCACGCTCGCCGACGGCGGCACGACGACGCTGCCCGGCGTGCTGACGCTGCGCGCCGACGGACAAGGCTGGGGCCAGATCGCCAAGACGCTGGGCGTCAGTCTCGGCGCCGTCGTCAGCGCCTCGCACACCGACAAGAGCCAGGCAGGCGCCGATCACGGCAAGCCGGACGGCGTCGACCGGGTCGCCAATGCCGATCGTCCGGAGCATCCGGCTCGTCCGGATCGCCCGGAGCGTCCGGAGCGTCCGCAACGCCCGGATCGCCCCGACCACGTCGGTCGCCCTGGCGGCTGATCGCTGCACCGCAACCTGAGCTTTCCCGTGTGGCCGCCCCGAACCGGCGGCCGCACGTTTTCGCCCCTGCAGAAGGACCCCACCCCATGACCCAACGACATCTCCGCGGCCTGCTCGCCATCGGCCTGCTCGCCTTCGCGGCTTCCGCTGCACACGCGGCCGACGACGGCAAGTTCGTCGCGTCCGCCGGCGTCGACTACACCACCGGCAAGTACGGCACCGACACCAGCACCGACATCTGGGACGTGCCGCTGGGCTTCGGTTACGCGACCGGCCCGTGGTCGTTCAAGCTGACCGTGCCGTACATCAGCATCAGCGGCGCCAACAACGTCATCCCGGGCGTGGGCCGCGTGGAGAACACCAATCCGCAGGGCCGCGGCCGCGGCCGCGGCGGCATGCCGACGCCGCCGAGCGCCGTGACCACCGGCTCCGCGTCCGGCCTCGGCGACGTGGTCGCGCAGGCCACCTACCAGCTCTACAGCGACGACGCCGCGCAGTTCGGCGTCGTCGTCACCGGCAAGGTCAAGTTCGGCACCGCCGACGAGAACAAGGGCCTCGGCACCGGCAAGAACGATTACGGCCTGAACGTGGACCTGTACAAAGGCTTCGGCGCGTGGACCGTGTTCGGCGGCGCCGGCTACACCAACTACGGCAGCTCCGACTTCATTCCGCTGCACAACGGCTGGAACGCCAACCTCGGCGCCGGCTACAAGCTGAGCGAGGCGGACAGCGTCGGCGCGTACTACTACTACCGCGAGAAGATCTCCGACGCCGGCTTCCAGCAGAGCGAGGCGACCGCGTACTGGAACCACCGCATCGGCGAAGCCTGGCGCGTGCAGGCCTACGTGCTGGCCGGCTTCGCCGACGGCAGCCCGGACTGGGGCGGCGGCGCGACGGTGAAGTACAGCTTCTGAGCGACCGCCGGGCGCTCGCCTTCGCATGCGCGGGGGCGGGCGCGATGTGCCCGTGCGCCTTCCCCTGCCGCCGCGGGGAGGTGCCCCGGGGCAAGCGGGCGCGGAATCATGCGCCGCGTCGCGAGCCGCGCAGCTTGTCCAGCGAGAAGGTGGCGATCTCGGCGCCGCGCACGCGGCGCGGCTGGCCTTCCGGCGGGCCCCAGGCGTGCAGGTAGACGACTTCCCAGGTCGACGGGATGCGGCCGTCGACGCGCAGCGCGTCGTAGGCTTCCAGCATGCGCTTGAAGCGCGTCTTGCCGGTCAGCCCGCGTTCGCGCGCGGCATCGGCGTTGGTGGCGCCGAGGCCCTTCAGCTCGCGCAGCAGCGCCGGCGCGTCGGGGTAGGTCACGGTCAGGCGCTCGACGTTCAGCACCGGATCGCGGAAGCCCGCGTTCAGCGCGGCGTCGCCGAGGTCGTGCATGTCGAGGAAGCGGCCGACGTGCGGGCGCGCGTCGTCGACGCTGGCCCAGGCCTGGCGCAGTTCGATGAGCGTATCCGGGCCGAACGTCGACACCAGCATCAGGCCGCCCGGCTTCAGCACGCGCAGCCATTCGGCGAACAGCGATTCCGGATCGTCGATCCACTGGATGCACAGATTCGAGTGCAGCAGGTCGACGCAGCGGTCGGGCAGCGGCAGCGCCTGCGCGTCGGCGCACACGCGCGCGAACGGCCGGCGCCAGGTGCGGTGCGCCCTGGCGCCGCGCAGCATCGGCACGGCGAGGTCGAGCGCGATCACTTCGGCCTGCGGCCAGGCCTGCTTCAGCGCGGCGCTGCCGGCGCCGGTGCCGGCGCCGATATCGAGCACGCGCTCGACTTCGGTTTCCAGCATCGGCAGGCGCTCGCGCAGGCGCGCGCCGACCTCGCGCTGCAGCGTGTCGTGGTGCTCGTAGCTGCGCGCGGCGCGGGCGAAGGCGCGGCGCACCTGGCGGCGGTCGAGGTGGGCGTCGCTCATGCGCGCTTCCTCGACAGGAGTGGGCGCGCGGTGTCGCGTGGTGCGATGTTCATGCGATTTCCGACAGTAGCGGTTCGAGTGCGGCGGCCAGTTCCGCGGCGTAGCCGAGGAAGGGCGCGTGGCCGGCGTGTTCGATGCAGGCGAAGCTGCCCTCGCACTGCTCGGCGCTCCACGCCATGCCGGCCCAGGGGATCAGGCGGTCGCGGCGGCCGGCGATCCAGGCGTTGGGCCGGGTCAGCTCGGGCAGGCGCGCGCGCAGGTCGGTGGCGTCGAGCAGCGCCAGGCCCTCGTGTAGCACGCGTGGGTCGGGCTCGCCGCGCGCGTAGAGGTCGGCGCGCAGCAGGCGCAGCTCTTCGCGCGCGCGTTCGCTGCCCAGCGTTTCCAGCGCGAGGAAGCGCTCCAGCGTGGCGCGGTAGTCGCGGTCGAGGTCGCGGCCGAGCTGTTCGATCACGTCGCGCTCGACGCCGTGCGGCCAGTCCTCGCCGCGCGTGAAGCGCGGCGAGGCGCACAGCATCGCCAGCGCGCGCACCTGGGTCGGCATGTCCAGCGCGGCGGTCAGCGCGATCAGCCCGCCCAGCGACCAGCCCAGCCACAGCGCCGGCGGCGTGCGCGCGGCGATCGCGCGCGCGCACGCGGCGGCTTCCAGCGGCAGCCCGCAGTCGCGCGAGCGACCGTGGCCGGGCAGGTCGACCACGTGCAGCGTGCAGCGATCCTCCAGCGCGGCGACCAGCGGCGCGAACACGCCGCCGTGCATCGCCCAGCCGTGGATCAGCACCACCTGCGCGGCGCCGCGGCCGCGTTTGTCGATGAACAGTTCGGGCATTGCAGGATCGGGAGGCGGAATCGTGTTGCAGTCATTTTCCCCTCTCCCCACGGGGAGAGGCAGGGTGAGCGGGACGCGCGCAGCGCGCTGGTGTCGCGATGAAGCGGCCGTCCTGTGGACGGCACCCCCTCACCCCGACCCTCTCCCCGCCGGGGCGAGGGAGGTTGCCTTCAGCACCGCGGCCAGCGCGTCGAGCAGGCGCTCGACGTCGCTCGGCGCGTGCGCGGCGGACAGCGTGACGCGCAGGCGCGCCTTGCCTTGCGGCACGGTCGGCGGACGGATCGCCGGCACGTAGAAGCCGGCGGCTTCCAGCGCGGCGGCGGCGGCCAGCGCCGCGCCGCTGTCGCCGACCAGCACCGGCTGGATCGGCGTCGGCGAATCGAGCAGGGCGAGGCCGTGCGCGCGCGCGCCGTCGCGGAACAGAGCGATCAGCCGCATGAGGCGCTCGCGGCGCTCGCCCTCGGCGCGCGCGATCGCCACCGCGCGCAGCGTCGCCGCGGCCAGCGCCGGCGGCGTCGCCGTGGTGTAGACGTGGGTGCGCGCGAACTGCGCCAGCGAGTCGATCAGCACGGCCGGGCCGGCGACTAACGCGCCGGCGACGCCGAGCGCCTTGCCCAGCGTCGCCATCAGCACCGGCGCGTCGGCCTGCGTCAGGCCCGCGGCGGCGAGGCTGCCGGCGCCGTCGGGGCCGAGCACGCCGAGCCCGTGCGCGTCGTCCACCATCAACGTTGCGCCCTCGCGCTTGCACAGCGCGGCCAGCGCGGCCAGCGGCGCGACGTCGCCGTCCATGCTGAACACGCCGTCGCTGGCGAGCAGCGCGGCGGCGTCCGCCGTGCCGGCGAGCTGGCGCGCGGCGCCGTCGGCGTCGGCGTGCGGATAGCGCTTCAGCTCGCAGCCGGCGAGGCGCGCGCCGTCGATCAGGCAGGCGTGGTTGAGGCGGTCCTGCACGCACAGGTCGCCCTCGCCGAGCAGCGCGTCGAGCACGCCGAGGTTGGCCATGTAGCCGGTCGAGAACAGCAGCGCCTTCTCGCGGCCGGTCCATGCGGCCAGCGCCGCTTCCAGTTCGGCGTGCGGCGCGCGGTGGCCGCCGAGCAGGTGCGCGGCGGTGGCGCCGACGCCCCACTGCGCGGCCGCCGCCGTCAGCGCCTCGCGCAGCGCGGGATGCTGCGCCAGGCCGAGGTAGTCGTTGCTGGCGAACGACAGCAGGCGGCGCCCGTCCAGCGTCAGCCACGGGCCGTCCGCGGCGCCGACGGTGCGCAGGCGGCGCACCAGATGATCGCGCGCCAGGTCGGCCTGGGCGGCAGCGATGCGTTCGAGCAGATCGGGACGGGACATCGGGATCACCCTGGCCCTTTCCGGACCCGCCGCGCGATCCGCGCGGACGGGGCCGGTTCGTCGTCAGGCGGCCACGCAACCGCAGCCGCTGCCGCAGCCGGTTTCCTCGACGGCGCTGCCGCAACCGCAACTGCCGCCGCCGCAACCGCAGCTTCCTTCCGTGGAACAGCCGCCGCCACAGCCGCAGCCGCCGTCGATGACGACGGGAGCGCCGCGCAGCGTGCGCGGCGGGACCGCGGCCTCGCTGCTGCACCCGCAGCCGCCGCCGCAACCCGTGTCGGCGGCGAACAGGTCGGCATGCACCGTGCCGGATTCGACCGCGACTTCCATCGGATGCAGGCCGAGCCGCGCGAACAGCGCGCGGTCCTGCTCGACGTCGGGATTGCCGGTGGTCAGCAGCTTCTCGCCGTAGAAGATCGAGTTGGCGCCGGCGAAGAAGGCCAGCGCCTGCATCTCGTCGCTCATCTCGCTGCGCCCGGCGGACAGGCGCACGATCGAGGCCGGCATCATCAGGCGCGCCGCGGCGATGGTGCGCACGAACTCGAACGGATCGAGCTTCGGCGCATCCTCCAGCGGCGTGCCCGGCACCGGCACCAACTGGTTGATCGGCACCGACTGCGGGTGCTCGGGCAGGTTGGCCAGCGCCTGCAGCAGGCCGGCGCGCTGCTCGCGCGTCTCGCCCATGCCGACGATGCCGCCGCAGCAGGTCTTCAGGCCGGCGCGGCGCACCTGTTCCAGCGTGTCGAGGCGGTCCTGGTATTCGCGCGTGTGGATGATCTCGCCGTAGTACTCCGGCGCGGTGTCGAGGTTGTGATTGTAGTAGTCGAGGCCGGCGGCCTTCAGCTTGTCCGCGTGGCCGTCGCCGAGCAGGCCGAGCGTGGCGCAGGTTTCCAGGCCGAGCGCCTTCACCGCGGCGACGATCTCGGCGACCTTGCCGATGTCGCGGTCCTTCGGCCCGCGCCACGCCGCGCCCATGCAGAAGCGGCTGGCGCCGGCGGCCTTGGCGGCGGCGGCGCGCTCGACCACGGCTTCCACCGTCAACAGCTTCTGCGCCTCGACGCCGGTGTGGTAGCGCGCCGCCTGCGGGCAGTAGGCGCAGTCCTCCGGGCAGCCGCCGGTCTTGATCGACAGCAGGGTCGAGACCTGCACCGCGTTGGGGTCGTGGTGCCGGCGGTGCACGTCGTGCGCGCGATGCAGCAGGTCGTTGAACGGCAGCGCCAGCAGCGCCAGCGCTTCCTCGCGCGTCCAATCGTGGCGGATCGCGGCCTCGGCCATCGGGATGCTCCGGTACGGAATGGCGGGAGTGTGCGCAGCGGGCCGGAAGGCTGTCAACCGCGCGCCGGTCGGTGCGGTTGACGGGAGGAGCGCCGACGCCGCGTCGGGCCTGCCGCCGGCAGGCGCCGCCGCCGCGCCCGGCTAGGATCGTGGCCGAACGTCCGCGGCAGGGAGGCCCGCATGTCCTGCGTTTCCGCGCCGATGCGCGTCTGGCGGCCGCTGCGCCGCATGCTGCTGCCGGCGCGCTGCCTGCTGTGCGGCGCGCCCGGCGACGCCGACCGCGATCTGTGCGCCGCCTGCGCCGCCGAGTTGCCGCGCAACGCCGCCTGCTGCGCCCGTTGTGCGATTCCGCTGCCGGCGCCGGCGGCGCTGTGCGGCGCCTGCCAGCGGCGGCCGCCGCCGTGGGACGCGGCGTGGGCGCCATTCCGCTACGCCTGGCCGCTGGACCATCTGGTCACCCGCTTCAAGTTCGGCGGCAATCTCGCCGCCGGCCGCACGCTGGCGATGCTGTGGGCCGCGGCGGCCGCGCCGGCGCCGCTGCCGGCCTGCCTGGTGCCGGTACCGCTGCACGCGCAGCGCCTGCGCA
>NZ_JBDKSX010000113.1:0-17560 GCF_039680435.1 Mizugakiibacter sp.
AAAACGCTGCGCGCGCTCGATGGTCGCGGTCAAGCCCGGCAGGACCGCATCGATTTCGCGGGCGTGGCGTAACCACTTCTGCGCGTCAGGCGGGGTCACCGTGTGCCGCGACAGGGGAAGCCGCGCATCGAGGACCCGGTCCCAATCCAGGCCCAGCGTTGCGCACAGACGCGCAACCTCCGCCGAGGGGTCCGCGTAGAGTGCATCGTAGCGGGCGACGTGCACGCGTTCCTTCGGCAACGCGACCAGGTCATCGAGCAGCATCCGCGTGGTGATCTCCCACTGCGCGGCGACGATCTGCTCGATGGGCAGGCCATTCAGACTGCGCCATCCGGGAACCAGCAGCAACGACCACGGCAAACCGCTCCAGCCCGGCAACTTCGCATACGTGATGAAACGGCCCGACTGCCAGGCCTCGATCATGCTGCTGAGTGTCTCGCGAGGATCGCGATACAGATAGACGAACTGTGCTTCGGGGAAGACTTTCGCCAGGAACGGCAGGCGCAGGGCATTCTTCGGGGTCTTTTCCAACAGCCGCAGCGGCCGGCGGTCGCCGGGCGCCTGTCCGGTGCGATCGCGCAGCGCAGCGAGAAACCGCTTGCGCAACTCCTCGGCAATCTGCGGTGTCGCTACCCCGGCCTCCAGGCGGTTGGAGTCGTAGCTGTGATCAAGGACGCTCAAGCCCGGCAGGCCTTCGATCAAGGCGTGGCTTTCGCGGCCGATCGTGTACGCCCCAGGGGCCTGCGCCAGGGTTTCGAACAGCAGCGTCGAACCCGAGCGCGGCGGCGACACGATGAATACGGGGCGGTCGAATAGCGGATCCCGCTCGCCCGCGCCGACGCGCGGCCCGGGAACAGGCGGCAATGGGGGCGTCGCTGTCGTCTGGCGCAACTCGCCACCTTCGTTCGCCTCGCCACCGCCGCTGACCGCGACGGAGAACACCATGATCCGCAAAGAGTCGAGCAGCCAGGAATTGTTGATCAGCTGCAGCGAGGCCGCAGAACCCCTGAGCCACTGCTCGTAGGTATTCAGCGCACGGCGATACGCGGGCCAGCCCTTCGGGTCGGTACCGAACTCCGCCCACAGCGCCGACCAGGCGGCGAGGAAACGCGCCGTGACCTGCTGCGCGAGTTCCAGTTGCGGATGCGGGCGAGTCTCGCTGAACAGGAAACTGATGTGTTCGCGCATCTCCCAAGGCGACATGACGACCGGAATGTTGGCCGACTCCAGCCGCAACGAGGGCCGCGAGCCGTCCACGGGCGCAACGAACTCCGTGTGCCAATCCGCAGGAGCGGGAACGCCGGACATGCGTCCATCCCTGAGCAGTTCGCCGAAGCTGTCGCTGCCGACCGTGTCGGCAACCAGATGAATCCGCTCGGAGTCGCAGGCGTTGATGACGCGATGTCGCCGCCAGGTGTCGAAAATCCAGCATTCACCCGGCTTCATGTTGACCTCGTCGTCGCCGCAGATGAAGCGCACCGAGGGTTGGGTCAGCACGGGCACGTGCACGCGCGCACGCGCGCGCCAGTAGTAGTTGATGTCGAAATGTGGGCTCACTTCCGCCTGGGCGGTGAGCTTCATCAGCCGCGTCCGTCCCCAAACCGCGCCGATTCGCGACAGCACCTGCATCAGGTATGGGGACTGCAGCAAATACGGTGTAGGCCGCATCGGACCAGCGAAGGACGCATTGTCCGGATCGCCGTTGGCAGCGATCAACGGCAGCCAGAGGTTGCCCGGATACTTCTCCGGATGCTCGCGCCAGTGGTCGGCGCCGAACACGCGTACCTCACGCGCAAGCGCCTCGGCGTCGAACTGAAGGGGTAGCTGGATAAAGGAAACCGGTAGTTTCACGGATCGGCTCTCACTCGGAACGGTAGATCTGCGCACCGCCGGCGCGGAACTCGGCGGCCTTCTCGGCCATGCCCTGCTCGATCGCCGCAGTATCGTCGACGCCGTGCTCGCGTGCATAGTCGCGCACGTCCTGGGTGATCTTCATCGAGCAGAACTTCGGCCCGCACATCGAGCAGAAGTGCGCGGACTTGTGCGCGTCCTTCGGCAGCGTCTCGTCGTGGAATCCGCGGGCCTTCTCCGGATCGAGGCCGAGGTTGAACTGGTCGTCCCAGCGGAACTCGAAGCGCGCCTTGCTGAGCGCGTTGTCGCGCGCCTGCGCGCCGGGGTGGCCCTTGGCGAGATCGGCGGCGTGCGCGGCGATCTTGTAGGCGATGATGCCGTCGCGCACGTCCTGCTTGTTGGGCAGGCCGAGGTGCTCCTTCGGGGTGACGTAGCAGAGCATGGCGGTGCCGAACCAGCCGATCATCGCCGCGCCGATCGCGCTGGTGATGTGGTCGTAGCCGGGCGCGATGTCGGTGGTCAGCGGCCCAAGCGTGTAGAACGGCGCCTCGCCGCACTTCTCGAGCTGGCGATCCATGTTCTCCTTGATCAGCTGCATCGGCACGTGGCCGGGGCCTTCGATCATCACCTGCACGTCGTGCTTCCAGGCGATCTGCGTCAACTCGCCGAGCGTGTCCAACTCGGCGAACTGCGCCTCGTCGTTGGCGTCGGCGATCGAGCCGGGACGCAGGCCGTCGCCCAGCGAGAAGGCCACGTCGTAGGCCTTCATGATCTCGCAGATCTCCTCGAAATGCGTGTAGAGGAAGTTCTCGCGGTGGTG
Source organism: Mizugakiibacter sp. (assembly GCF_039680435.1). Lineage (NCBI taxonomy): Bacteria > Pseudomonadati > Pseudomonadota > Gammaproteobacteria > Lysobacterales > Rhodanobacteraceae > Mizugakiibacter > Mizugakiibacter sp. The sequence continues at coordinate 2,672 of NZ_JBDKSX010000113.1, forward strand.
GGCGAGGCACCACTTGGCGAGGATCGAGCCACCGCGGCTGACGATGCCGGTGACGCGCTTCGCGGTCAGCGGCACGAACGGCAGGCGCACGCCGGCGTGGATGGTGAAGTAGTCCACGCCTTGCTCGGCCTGCTCGACCAGGGTGTCGCGGAACAGCTCCCAGGTGAGGTCCTCGGCGACGCCGCCGGTCTTCTCCAGCGCCTGGTAGATCGGCACCGTGCCGATCGGCACCGGGCTGTTGCGCACGATCCACTCGCGGGTTTCGTGGATGTGCTTGCCGGTGCTGAGGTCCATCACCGTGTCGGCACCCCAGCGGATCGCCCACACCATCTTCTCGACCTCGTCGGCGATCGAGCTGCTGACCGCGGAGTTGCCGATGTTGGCGTTGATCTTCACCAGGAAGTTGCGGCCGATGATCATCGGCTCGGACTCCGGGTGGTTGATGTTGCAGGGGATGATCGCGCGGCCGCGCGCGACTTCCTCGCGCACGAACTCGGGCGTGATCAGCTTTGGCACACGCGCGCCGAAACCTTCGCCCGGATGCTGATTCAGCAGGCCGGCCTGCTGCAGCGCCTCGATGCGCTGGTTCTCGCGGACGGCGATGTACGCCATCTCCGGCGTGACGATGCCGCGCCGCGCGTAGTGCATCTGCGTGACGTTGGCGCCGGCGCGCGCGTGGCGCGGGCGGCGCGGCGCCGGGAAGCGCACTTCGGCCAGTTGCGGCGCGACCGCGTGGCGGCGGCTGAATTCGGAGGTGAAGTCGGACAGCGGCTCGCTGTCGCCGCGCGCCTCGATCCAGCGCGCGCGCAGCGCCGGCAGGCCGGCGGCGAGGTCGACGCGATGGTCGGGGTCGGTGTAGGGGCCGGAGGTGTCGTAGACGGCCAGCGGCGGGTTCTGCTCCGCGCCGAACGCGGACGGCGTGTCGGCCTGCGCGATCTCGCGCATCGGCACGGCGACGTCGTCGCGGCCACCGTGCACGTAGACCTTGCGCGAGCCCGGAATCGGTCGCGTGACTTCGGCGGACAGCGCCTGCGCGGCGCGCACCAGATCGGAAGGGATGGCGTTCATGCGGTTCGTCCTCGCGGCTGGGGACGAAGCGGCGGCGGCACCGCAGCGAAACGCCGCGGCGACGAAGCTTCCCTACGCCGGCATGATCCGGGTCAGGTTCGAAGGGACTCTCTCAGCCTGCGCGCAGGCACCCCCGCTTCGACGGCTATTCAAGCACGAAGCGGCCCGCCGTAGCGAGCGCACCGGGGGTTCAGAGCTCGCGGGCGTAGGCGCGCAGGAACATGTCGACCGCGCCCTCGGCGTTGGCGAGCGCCTCGGCCTCGGCGGATTCCGCGCAATTGATGCAGCCGAACAGCCGGCGCGTCTGCAGGTCGCCCTTGAGCAGCGAAAGGAACTGCACCGCCGCGCGGTGCACGTCGGGCAGGTCGAGATGGCCGGCGTCGGCGGCGGCGTGCAGGAACTGCTCCAGCAGCGCCTGGCTGCGCGCCGGCCCCTCTTCCCACAGCATCTGGCCCATGCGCGGGTTGCCTTCGCGGCAGTCGCTGAGGATCGCGCGCCAGGTGCCGATCACTTCCGGGCTGGTCATCAGCCGGGCGTGCGCGCGCGCGATCAGCAGCAGCGCGTCGCGGATCGCGCCGTCGATCGGCACGACATAGACGTCGTCCGGCAGCATCTCGCGGCAGCGCGCGCGCACCGCCTCGCGGAACAGCGAATCCTTGTCGCCGAAGTGGCTGTAGACGGTCAGCTTGGACACGCCGGCATCGGCGGCGACCGCGTCCATGCTGGTGCCCTCGAAGCCGTGCACGATGAACAGGCGCTTGGCCGCGGCGAGGATCGCCGCGCGCTTCTCCATGTCCTTCGGCCGTCCCGGCCCGGCCGGTTTGAGGTTGGCACTCGTCACTTGATCAGCCCCGTTTTCGGCGTTTATTATACGCGCCGGTTTAGTTATCACAAACCTGCGGCCAGCTTAGCGGCTCCATGCCCGCCGTGCAGCGCCGCAGCGAAGGACCGGCATGTTTCCCACCACCCCCGAACTCCGCCTGAGCGAGCCCTATCGCCTGGCGCAGCGCGCGTTCACCGCGCTGCTGGATGCGCAGGCGACCGCGCAGCGCGGCGCCGCCTTCGCCGCGCGGCGCACGCTGCCCCTGCTGCGGCCGCACGAGTGCGCCGCGCTGACGCGCTGGCTGGCCTGGCTGACGGCCGCCACGGCTGCGCGCGGCAACCCTTCCGCGCTGGCGCGCATCCAACGCACCGACCCCGCGCTCGGCCGCGGCGTGGAAGCGATGCTGGCGCGGCTGCCGCTGGCGGCGCCCGGCGTCGCGTCCGCCGCGGCACAACTGCGCCGCAGCGCTTGATGACGTGCGTCAAGACGGCGCGGTGACTTCCGGCACTTAGTTGGATGTGCGCGCCACCGCAGCCTTGGCGTTGCCCGCGCGGCCGCAACTCCCTATGCTTTCCTGCTCTTTTTCGCGCACGGGACTACCCAAGATGTCGATCGATCTCGAACTGGCGCGTCAGAACATGGTGGCCAACCAGGTGCGTACCTGGGACGTGCTCGACGCGCACGTGCTGGACGCGCTCGCCGCCGTGCCGCGCGAGGACTTCGTGCCGGCCGCCTACCGCAACCTCGCCTTCGCCGACATCGCCCTGCCGCTCGGCCATGGCGAAAGCATGATGAAGCCGGTGGTCGAGGGCCGCATGCTGCAGGCGCTGGAACTGGACAAGTCCGCAAGCGTGCTCGAGATCGGCACCGGCTCGGGCTTCATCACCGCCTGCCTGGCGCGGTTGGCCGGCAGCGTGGTCAGCGTGGACATGCACGCCGACTTCATCGAGGCCGCGCGCGCGCGGCTCGCCGCGCACGGCGTCGGCAACGCCTCCCTGGCCGTCGCCGAGGCGGTGCTGGGCTACACGCCCGACCGCCAGTTCGACGCGATCGCGGTCACCGGCGCGGTGTACGCGCTGCCGGAACGCTTCCGCGGCTGGCTCAAGCCCGGCGGCCGCCTGTTCGTGGTGCGCGGCGAATCGCCGGCGATGCAGGCCGTGCTGCTGCGCCATCAGGCCGACGGCCGCTTCAGCGAAGAAATCCTGTTCGAAACCGACCTGACCTATCTCGCCCACGCCGCGCCGCCCAAGCGCTTCGCGCTGTAAGCGCGCACGGGCCGGAGCGAAAACGACGCAAGCAAGGACCTCCCCTCCATGACGCGAACGAACCGTTTCAAGCTTCTGCCCCTGGCGCTGCTGCTCGCCGCCGCGCCCATGCTGGCCGGCGCCGAGGACCTGATGGACGCCTACCGCGACGCCCGCGCCAACGACCCGCAACTGGCGCAGGCCGACGCATCGCGCCTGTACAACAACGAATTCCCGAAGCAGGCCTGGGGCGCGCTGCTGCCGCAGGTCGACGCCACCTACGGCTTCACCCGCTCGCATAGCTGGAGCAGCGTCAACGCGCTGTCCGGCGGCACCCCGGTCACCAGCAGCACCGACCGCGGCACCACCCTGCAGGGCACGCTGTCGCAGACGCTGTTCGACTGGAGCAAGTTCGCCCAGGTCAAGGTCGGCAAGGCGCAGGCCGCCAGCGGCGAGGCGCAGTACCAGGCCGCGCTGCAGGGCCTGATGCTGCGCACCGCCCAGGCCTATTTCGGCGTGCTCACCGCCACCGACACGCTCGCCTTCGCGCAGGCCGAGGAGAAGGCGCTGGCGCGCCAGCTCGAGCAGGCGCAGCAGCGCTTCGACGTCGGCCTGTCGGCGATCACCGACGTCAACGAGGCCAAGGCGCAGCACGATTCCTCGGTGGCCAACGTGATCGACGCGCAGAACGCGCTCGACGACGCCCGCGAGGCACTGACCCAGATCACCGGCAAGCCGACGGCCGACCTCAAGCGCCTGCGCGACGACCTGCCGCTCAACCCGCCCGAGCCGAACAACCTGACCGACTGGGTGAACACCGCGCTGAAGCAGAATCCGTCGCTGCAGGCGCAGTTGCACCAGGTCGAGGCCGGCCAGCACAGCGTCAACGCCGCGCGTGCCGCGCACCTGCCGACGCTGAATGCGCAGGTGACCTACAGCAACAACCCGGTCTGGGGCAACGCGTTCGGCCCCGGCTTCGGCCCGCTGCACACCAACAGCGAGCGCAGCGATACCGCGGTCGGCGTGGTGCTGAACGTGCCGATCTTCTCCGGCGGCATCACCCAGTCGCGCGTGCGCCAGGCGATTTACCAGCGCGACCAGGCCGACGACCTGCTCGAGCAGGATCGCCGCGCGGTGGTGCGCAGCACGCGCAACGCGTTCCGCTCGGTGATCGCCGGTGTCAGCGAGGTCGAGGCGCGCAAGCAGGCGGTGGTCTCGGCGCAGTCGGCGCTGGACGCCACCCGCGCCGGCTTCGAGGTCGGCACGCGCACCATCGTCGACGTGCTGATCAGCCAGCAGAACCTGTTCCAGGCGCAGAGCAACTACTCGCAGTCGCGCCACGCGTTCGTGATCAACCAGCTCGGCCTGAAGCAGTCCGCCGGCACGATCGACGTGAAGGACATGGAAGCGGTCAACGCGCTGCTGCAATGACGCACCGCGGTTGCGCGAGAGAAAAAGGCGGGCCTAGCCCGCCTTTTTCGTATCCGCGCCGCGCGGCACCGGCGCCGCGCCGGCCAGCAGGCGCTGGATCAGCGCCATGTTGCGCGCCACCGCGCCGCGCTCGCGCTCGAACACCGCGCGCGCCGCGGCGCCCATCGCCGCGGCGCGCGCGGGGTCGCGCAGCAGTTCCAGCACCGCGCCGCCGAGATGCGCGGCATCCGGCACGCGCAGCGCGCCGCCGGCCTGGATCAGGCTGTGCGTGATCTCGTCGAAGTTGAACGTATGCGGCCCGACCACCACCGGCCGCCCCAGCGCCGCGCCTTCCAGCACGTTGTGGCCGCCGATCGGCGCCAGGCTGCCGGCGACGAACGCCACGTCGGCCGCGGCGTAATAGCGCAGCAGCACGCCCATGGCGTCGATCACGAAGCACTGCGTGTCGGCGGCCGGCGCGCGGTCGGCGCTGCGCGTGGCGACGCGAAAACCGAGGTTGCGCGCCGCGGCGTCGACCGCGCGGAAGCGCTCCGGATGGCGCGGCGCCAGCAGCAGCAGCGCGTCGGGCAGGCGCTTCAGCACTTCGAGGTGCGCTTCCAGCACCGCGGTTTCCTCGCCCTCGTGGGTGCTGGCGGCGATCCACACCGGCCGCGACGCGCCCCAGGCGGCGCGCAGTCCGGCGCCGTCGCGGCACGCCGTCGCCGGCACCGCCATGTCGAACTTGAGGTTGCCGACCACGGTGATGCGGTCGGCCGGCGCGCCGAGCGCGCGAAAGCGCGCGGCGTCGGCGTGCGACTGCGCCGCGACCTGGCTGACGCAGGCCAGCGCGCGCCGCACCAGGCCGCGCACCGGCGCGTAGCGGCGCAGCGAGCGCTGCGACAGGCGCGCGTTGGCGATCACCAGCGGCAGGCCGCGCACGCAGCAGGCGTGGTAGAGGTTCGGCCAGATCTCGGTTTCCATGACCACCGCGAGGCGCGGCCGCACGTGGTCGAGGAAGCGGCGCACCGCGCGCGGCAGGTCGTAGGGAAGGTAGACGTGGTAGACGCGATCGCCGAACAGCTTGCGCACGCGCTCCGAGCCGGTCGGCGTGACCGTGGTGACCACCATGCGCGCATCGGCGTGGTACTTCAGCAGCGCCTCGATCAGCGGCGCCGCCGCGTTGACCTCGCCGACCGAGACCGCGTGCACCCAGATGCTGCCGGAAAGGGGCGGCCCCGGCAGGAAGCCGAAGCGCTCACGCCAGCGCGCGAAGTAGCCGTGGTAGCGGAAGCCGCGCGCGACCAGCCGGTAGACGATCACCGGCATCGCGAGATACATCAGGAAGGTGTACAGGAGGCGCAACGGCGGGCCTTGGTCTGGCGGCGCTGGCGGAGTATAGCGGGGCCGGGCGCCGCAGCCGACGATTGCTACAATCGCGCCGCATGAAACCCCGCGCCGCGCCGCCCTTCCCGCCCGCCCTGCTCGCCCCCGCGCACTGGCCCGCCTGGATCGTCCTCGGCGCGATCTGGCTGGCGGCGCGGCTGCCGTATCGCGCCCTGATGGCGCTGGGCCGCGCGCTCGGGCGCGTGCTGCCGGCGCTGCTCGGCGCGCGCCGCGCGGTGGCCGCACGCAACATCGCGCTGTGCTTTCCCGAACTCGACGCCGACGCGCGCGACGCGTTGGTGCGCGCGAGCCTGCGCGAGATCGGCCCGATGCTGGCCGAGTTCGCGCTGGGCTGGATGGCCTCGGATCGCGCCATCGCCCGGATCCCGGTGCGCGTCGACGGCCTCGAGCACCTCGCCGCCGCGCGTGCCGCCGGCCGCGGCGTGCTGCTGGTCGGCGGCCACTTCTCGCACCTCGAGCTGTGCGCGCGACTGGTGTCGCGGCGCATCCCGATCGCCGGCATGTACCGGGTGATGGACGAGGCCGCGTTCGAATGGGCGGTGCTGCGCGCGCGCCTGCGCTACGCCGACGCGATGTTCACCAAGGACGCGCTGCGCGCGACGGTGAAGTACCTCAAGGCCGGCGGCACGGTCTGGTACGCGCCCGACCAGGACATGCGCGGCAAGGACCACGTGTTCGCGCCGTTCTTCGGCATTCCGGCGGCGACGATCACCGCCACGCACCACCTGGCACGCCTGTCCGGCGCCGCGGTGATGCCGTTCTTCCACCGGCGCCTGCCGGAAGGCGGCTACGCGCTGCGCCTGGAGGCGCCGCTCGCCGATTTCCCCAGCGCCGACGTCGTCGCCGACACCGCGCGCGTCAACGCCGCCATCGAGCGCATGGTGCGCGAGGCGCCGACCGAATACTTGTGGATCCACAAGCGCTTCAAGACGCGTCCGCCTGGCGCGCCGCCGGTGTACTGACCGCCACCGCAGCGCGCGGCTACAGCGTCGACAGGTCGAGGTCGCGGCGGTACTCGCGGCCTTCGACTTCCTTGTACAGCGCCTGGCCGCAGATCACGCGGCCGGCCTTGGCATCGAACGTCAACTGCGGCGGCCCGTACAGCTCCCAGCCGAGATTGAGCGCCTCGGTGACGCGGTGGCAGAAGCTCGCGTCGTCGGGGCCGGTGAGGTGGCGATAGGCTTTCACGGGTTGCGTACTCCATGCCCGGGTGTGGGTGCCTGCGCGGCACGCCGCGCCTCGTGCAGCTTGGCGTACTTCAGGAACACGTAGAACGCGCCGATCGCACTGGCGACGAAGCCGGCCCAGCCGTTGAGGAAGTAGCGTTTCAGCAGGAACTGGCGCAGGAAGAACAGCGGCGGATAGAACACCATGCGCAGCCCGGCGAAGCGCTGCCGGCGCGCCAGCTTGTGCGCGACCATGCCGCTGGAATAGCGGTTGATCTTGTCGACGCGCGCGGCGATGTCGCCGTCGCCGTCGTTGACGAAATCGGCGCGCCACAGCGTGCGCACCGGCCCGTCGACTTCCACCGCGGCGTGCACCGGCACCGCGTTCATGCGTCCGCGGCGGCGGTCGAACAGGCGCAGGTGCGCGTTGCGCCAGCTCAGCCGATGCTGCACCGTCCAGAACATGCGCTCGCGCCGCGGCAGGCGAAAACCCGCCGCGCGCGGTGCGGTCAGCGCGCGCTCGATCACCGCGCGCGTGCCCGGCGAGAGCACCTCGTCGGCGTCGAGGTTGAGCACCCAGTCGTGTGCGGCCATGTCGATCGCGCGCTGTTTCTGCGGGCCGTAGTCGTCGAACGCATGCGCGGCGACGCGTGCGCCATGGCGGCGCGCGATCTCCAGCGTGGCGTCGGTGGAGCCGGAGTCGAGCACCACGATCTCGTCGGCCCAGTCGACCGCGGCCAGGCAGCGCTCGAAGGTGTCGGCGTTGTTGTAGGTGATCACCACCACCGACAGCGGCTCGCGCGCGACGCTCATGCGCGCGCTCCGTCGGCCGGCGCGACGCCGTCCAGCACGTACAGCGCCGCGCACCACACGGCGAGCAGCCACCAGAACACCAGCCCCCACCATGCCGAGTAGAACGCAAGGTGCGTGTTCAGCGGGAACACCGCGACCGCGAGCGCGACGCTCGCCGGCCAGGCGCGTTCGCGCGCGACGGGCGTCGCGCGCCGCCACGCGACGACCGCGGCCCACGCGCCGGCCAGCCACAGCAGCAGGCCGACGCCGCCGGTTTCGCTGAGCACCTCCAGCACCAGTTGGTGCGCGTGGCAGGCGCCCTCGCCGGCGCCGCAGGCTTCCGCGGTGAGGAAGTGGTCGCCCGCCGGCGCGTACTGCGGGTAGGCGTAGCGGAAGCCGCGCACGCCGACGCCGTTCAGCGGATGCGCGGCGCTCATGCGCAGCGCGGTGCGCCAGATGTCGAGGCGCCCCGCCAGCGCGGCGTTCGCCGCGTCCTCGCCGCCCTGCAGCAGCAGCAGGGTGCGATCCATGCGCGCGTCGAAGCGCGGCGACTCGCGCCAGGCGACGCCGACCGCCAGCGCGCCCACCGCCAGCGCCGCGCCGCACCACGCGGCGAAGCGCAGCGGCGCGCGCGTCTCGCGCCAGGCGAAGGCGACCGCGACCAGCGCGTAGCTCAGCCAGCTCGCGCGCGAGCCCGACAGCAGGATCGGTCCCAGCAGCAGCAGGAAGCCGAGGCCGAGGCCGACGCGGCCGTAGCGTTCGCGCGCGGCCCACAGCGCGAACGGCGCCAGCACGGCGAGCGTCTGCCCCAGCTTGAGGTTGCCGGCGCCGAAGATGCCGGACACGCGCTGCGCCTCGGCGTGCCCGCCGAGGCTCCAGCCGGTCAGCGCCTGCGCCCACGCGTCCGCGATCCAGAACGCGACCAGCGCGGCGACCGCGAAATACAGCGCGTGCAGTCGCGCCACGCGGCGCACGGCGTAGCAGGCGTACAGCCCGAACGGCGCGAAGCGCAGGAACCCGGCGGTCGCGCCCCAGCTCTTCGCCGGCGCGACCGCGTCCAGCGTCGACAGCAGCGCCGCCGCGACATACGCGCCCCACAGCCACAGCAGCAGGCGCGCGCCGGCGTGCTCGCCCAGCGCACGCGGGTGGCGCACGAACAGCAGCAGCGTGCCCAGCATGCAGACCAGCACGGCGGCCTCGGCGCTGCGTCCGAACGGCAGCAGCGCCAGCACCGCCCACAGCGGCGTGAGCGGCGAGCGCAGCGCGGCCTTCAGGCGCGAAGCGAACGGCATCGGGGCGTCCTCGGGAACCGGAGGTCGATTGTACGGGGGAGACGGCGCGGCGGTTCGCCAACGTCGAAGGCCGCGCAGCCTGTGTTCCGCGCGCGAGGAGACGCCGCGATCGTGCGCGGAGCGCACGCTGCCGGGAATCAACGGCCCGCGGCCGACGCCTCCACTCCCGCCAGCTCCGCGTACAGCGCCAGCGTCGCCCGCTGCATGTCTTCCAGGCGGTAGCGGGTCAACGGCGGAATCGGCGGCGCGACGCGCAGCAGCTCGGCGGCGCGCTCGACCAGGCGGTCGACGTCGCCCGGCGGCACGCGCCCGGCCGGATACAGTTCGGCGAGCAGCTCGCCGACGCCGCCGTGCGCATAGCCGAGCACCGGCCGGCACATCGCTATCGCCTCGACCACGGTGCGCCCGAACGACTCCGGCTTGTTGGACAGCTGCAGCACCAGCGCCGACACCGCGTAGACGTCGCGCACGTCCGCGCGCGGCGCGGCGTAGGCGACGCGATCGGCGACGCCGCGCGCCACCGCGAGCTGCCTGATCTCCTCGAGGTAGGCCTCGCGGCCGGGCTCGATCACGCCGAGCAGCAGCAGGCGCACGTCGACGCCGCGCGCCTGCAGCCCGGCGACCAGCTCGATCGCGTCGCGATGGCCCTTCAGGCGCGTGCCGCGGCCCGGCAGGGTCAGCAGCGGCGCGCCGGCGAGCTGCGGGAATTCGGCGAAGAAGCGCCCCTGCCACTCCTCGTCGGCGCGGTAGCCGTAGGGAAAGTCGGCCGGGTCGATGCCGCGCGGGATCACGGTGAGCCGCGCCGGGTCGACGCGATAGTGGCGCAGCACGTAGTCGCGCACGCTCTGCGAGACCACCACCACGCGCTCGCCGCGCGCCATGATGCCGCTGTACACGCTCGGCGAATTGAGGCCGTGCACGGTGGTGACGAAATGCGGGCGCGGTTGCATGCCGCGCAGCGCCAGCCAGCCCATCCACGCCGGCAGCCGCGAGCGCGCGTGCACGACGTCGGGCCGGATCTCGGCCAGCAGCCGGCGCAACGGGCCGAGGTGGCGCAGCGTCGCCAGCGACTTGCGCCCGAGATCCACCGGCACGTGCTCGCTGCCCTCGGCCTCGAGCTGCGGCACCAGGCGGCCGCCTGCCGAAACCACGACCGAGCGATGCCCGGCCGCAACCAGCGCGCGCCCGATCTCGAGCGTGGTGCGCTCGGCGCCGCCGGCGTTGAGCGCAGGGATCAGCTGGACGACGGTGAGACGTCGCTGCATCGGCACGGTACCCGTGCGTGTGGGGGTCGGGAAAGGAGCGGAGCGGTACATGCCGCCCCAGTGCCTAGCAAGAAAAGTGCCGGATCAGTCGCGCAACACGTAGCGCGCGCCGCAGTAGGGGCAAACGGCTTCGCCGCCCGCGTCGACGATCGGCAGATAGACCCGCGGATGCGAATCCCACAGCGTCATGCCCGGCATCGGGCACGCCAGCGGCAGGTCGGCGCGGGTGACGTCGTAGCGCCGCGCGGCGTTGGCCGGCATCAGCGATGGCGCGGTGGGCTGGGCGAGCGGCATGATCGGCATCCGTTGCGAGACGCAGCGATTCTAGCAAGCCGGCGCCGGGCGCCCCAACCGAGCGCCGCGCTCAGCGCAGTTCGAACAGCAGCAGTTCGCCGCCGCCCGCACCGCCGGCGAGCGCCAGTTCGGCGGCGCCGCGCAGGCCGGCACCGTCGCCCTGCGTCAGTCGGTGGCCGTCCAGCGTCACCTCGCCGCGCGCAACCTGCACCCAGACGGCGGCGTCCGCGGCCGGCCGGTGGCGCACTTCGACGCCGGCGCCAAGCCGCGCCGCATGCACGCGGGCGTCGGCGTGCAGGGCCAGCGCCGCATCGGCGCCGTCCGGCGCGGCCAGCAGGCACAGGCGGTCGCGCAGCACCGGCGCATGGAACGCGCGTTGCGCGTACGACGGCGCCAGGTTGACCCGGTTCGGCTGGATCCAGATCTGCAGGAAGTGCACCGGCGCGTCGCCCGCGGCGTTGTACTCGCTGTGCTCGATGCCGTGACCCGCGCTCATGCGCTGCAGCTCGCCGGCGTGGATCACCCCGCTACCGCCGCTGGAATCGCGGTGCGCCAGCGCGCCCTCCAGCACCCAGGTCAGGATTTCCATGTTGGCGTGGTGGTGCGGCGGGAAGCCGGCGCCGGGCGCGACCACGTCCTCGTTGAGCACGCGCAGCGCGCCGAAGCCCATCTGCGCCGGGTCGTAGTAGCGCCCGAACGAGAAGCTGTGGCGGCTGTCCAGCCAATCGGTGCGCGTTTGGCCGCGCGCGGCGGCGGGGCGGAGCGTCATCGGCATCGGTCGTCGAACGTGCAGCGTGCGGTGGCGCGCCGCCGGCTCACTTGGCGGGCCTGGCTTGCGTCGCGGCCGCGTAGGCCTTGCTCTCGATCGCTTCGGTGCTGATGCGCAACTGCACCGCATCGCTGACCGCGGGCACGTACATCTTCACGCCGAACTGGGAGCGCGACAGCGTGGCGGCGGCGTCGAAGCCCAGCGCCGGCGCCTTCCACATGCCGTGCTCGCCGGCCTTGTTCAGGGTGACCTCGAGCACGACCGGGCGGGTGGTGCCGTGCAGGGTGAGGTCGCCGCTGACCTTGAGCTGGCCCTCGGCGGCGCCGCGCTCGACCTTGGTGCTGACGAAGGTGGCGGTCGGATACTTCGCGGCATCGAAGAAGTCCGGCGACTCCAGGTGCTCGTCCAGCGCCGGCACGTGCGTGTTGACCTGGTTCATCGGGATGCTCACCCGCACCGACGAACGGTCGGGGTCGGCCGCGTCGTAGTCCAGCGTGCCGGTCACGCCGTCGAACTGGCCGGTCGGATGCGAGTAGCCGAAGTGGCTGTAGGTGAACATCACCTGGGTGTGGTTGGGGTCGAGCGTGTAGCGCGTGGTGGCGGCGGACGCGGCCGCGGACGCGGCGGCCAGCAGCACGGCAAACAGGATACGGCGGGACATGGGTGCTCCTTCGAAACGGCGGCGATGCACGCAACTGTGGCAGTGTATGCCGCGCGACGGCCGCGATCAGCGCCGCCGCAGGGAACATAGTGTGCACCATGCGGCGACAATGCCGTGTTCGCGGCATGCGGGAACGGGATCGACGTGGACCACGGCTGGGTGATCACCGACGGCGCCGCCGGCAACGAGCGCCAGGCGCTGGCGCTGGCGCAGGCGCTCGGCATCGAGACGCGCGTACTGCGCCTGGCGCCGCGCGCGCCGTGGGCGTGGTTCGCACCGCGCCTCGCGCTGGGCGGCCGGCTGGCGCTGGCGCCGGCCGAGCGCGCGGCGTTCGCGCCGCCCTGGCCGGACCTGGCGATCGGCTGCGGCCGCGCCGCCGCGCTGTGCACGCGCCTGCTGCGCGCGCTCAGCGGCGGACGCACGTTCTGCGTGCAGATCCTCGATCCGCGCACCGATCCGCGGCACTGGGACGTGGTGGTCGCGCCGCAGCACGACGGCCTCGCCGGCGCCAACGTGCTGCGCCCGCTCGGCTCGCTCAACCCGGTCGACGACGCCTGGCTGGCGGAAGGCCGCGAGGCCTGCCCCACCCTCGCCGACCTGCCGGCGCCGCGGATCGCCGTGCTGCTCGGCGGGCCGCGCCGCGGCATCGCGCTGGACACCGCGTACGCCGGACGCCTCGTCGCGACGCTGCGCGCGCGTCACGCACGCGAGGGCGGCAGCGTGCTGGCCAGCGCCTCGCGGCGCACGCCGGCGGAGCTGACCGGCAAGCTGCGCGCCGCGCTGGCGGGCATTCCCGGCCTGTTCTGGGCCGGCGAGGCCGACGGCCCCAATCCCTACGCCGGCCTGCTCGGCTGGGCCGACCGGCTGGTGGTGACGCCGGACTCGGTGAACATGCTCTCGGAGGCCTGCGCCACCGGCCGTCCCGTGCACACGCTGGTCGCGGCGCCGCTGCCCGACCGGCTGGCGCGCTTCCACGCCGCGCTGCGCGCGCGCGGGCTGCTGCACGATCTCGACGCCGACGCGCCGCCGCCCGCCTCGCCGCTGCGCGAAACCGCGCGCATCGCCGCCGAGGTGCGCGCGCGCTACGCCGCGCACCGGGCGGGGATTTTGGAAAAAGGGGGTGGGGAGTAGGGAACGGGCAGTGGGGAGTAGGGAGTGGAAAGAGCCGAGGCAGGGAGCGCGATTCCACAGGGGGTCGAGTGGACGCGAGGATGCCGTACTCACGGCGTCTGTTCCCGCGGCGTCCGAAGCCCGGCCGACCGGCGCCGCGCTTTTCCCACCCCTACTCCCTACTCCCCACTCCCTCCTTCGCAAAGTCGAACCCGCACGCCCGCGCGATCGCCGTCACCCGCGCGCACAACGCGTCCAGCGCCGCGTCGCGCGGCACCACGCGCGAGCGCGCGTCCAACGTGCAGGTGAGCGCGCGCGCCAGCAGGTCGGCATGCGCGGCGTCCAGCGCGGCCGCCTGCGCGGCGTCGAGCGCGCCGACCTCGGCGCACGCCGCGACCAACGCCGGCGTGGCGGTGTGGCGCAGCAGCGCGGGCGACGTCGCGGCGTGCAGCAGCAGCAGGCCCTGCAGCAGGAACTCGATGTCCAGCAGCGCGCCGACGCCCTGCTTGAGGTCGAGCAGTGCGGCGTCGGAGCGGTCGCGCTCGGCGCGCCAGCGCGCGCGCATCGCGACGACTTCGGCGCGCACCGCGGCGGCATCGCGCGGTCGTGCCAGGATCTCCGCGCGCGTCGCCTCGAACGCGGTGTGCAGGGCGGCATCGCCGGCGATGCCGCGCGCGCGCACCAGCGCCTGGTGCTCCCAGGTCCAGGCGCGCTCGCGCTGGTAGGCGGCGAACGCGTCCAGGCTGGTGACCAGCAGGCCCTTGGAGCCGTCGGGCCGCAGCCGCGTGTCCACCTCGTACAGGCGCCCGCCGCGGGTCAGCACGGTCAGCCAGTGCACCACGCGCTGGGCCAGGCGCTGGTACCAGTGCATGCCGTCGAGCGGGCGGCGGCCGTCGCTCGCGGCCGCCGCGCGCGCGCCGTCGTAGACGAACACCAGGTCGAGGTCGGAGGCGAAGCCGAGCTCGGCGCCGCCGAGGCTGCCGTAGCCGAGCACGGCGAAGCCGGAACCCTCGCCCGGCAGGCGGCCGTGCTGCGCGGCCAGCTCGCGCTCGGCCAGCGCCAGCACCGCGCCGACCACCGCCTCGGCCAGCGCGGCGAGGCGGCGCGCGGCCGCCGGCGCGTCGGCGCGGCCGTCGCGGAACGCGAGGCCCAGGCGGAACGCCAGGCTGGCCTTCAGCTCGTTGATGCGTTCGAGTTCGTCTTCCGGGTCGCGTTCGTCGAGCGCGGCCAGCGCGTGTTTCAGCTCTTCGGCGATGTCGGCGCGACGCAGCGGCAAGCGGTCGATGCGCGGATCGAGCACGTCGTCCAGCAGCAGCGGCTGCGCGATCACGCGCTCGGCGAGGAACGCGCTTTCGGCGAACAGCGCGGCCAGGCGCTGGCGCGCCGCCGGCCGCTCGTCGAGCAGGGCGAGGTAGGCCGAGCGCCGCGCCACCGCCTGCACCAGCCGCGCCAGCCGGGTCAGGCAGGCCAGCGGCGCGGCGCTGGCGCGCGCCGCGGCGAGCAGCGGCGGCATCAGCCGGTCGAGGCGCTGCGCGCCCTGCGCGCTCATCGCGGCGCAGCGAGGCGCACGCGCAGCGGCGTGCCGTCGCGC
>NZ_JBDKSX010000114.1:0-18253 GCF_039680435.1 Mizugakiibacter sp.
CCGCTGTTCGTCCCACCCTCGCCAGGAGCCGCCGTGTACGCGCAACCCAGCAAGGCCCCCGAGCGCAAGCCGACGACCGTGCCCGGCCTGCGCGCGATGAAAGCGCGCGGCGAGCGCATCGTCATGCTGACCTGCTACGACGCCAGCATGGCGGCGCAACTGGAGGCTGCCGGCGTCGACGTCGCGCTGGTCGGCGACTCGCTCGGCATGGTCGTGCAGGGCCACGCCAGCACGCTGCCGGTGACGCTGGACCAGATGATCTACCACACCGCGGCGTCGGCGCGCGGGCTGCGCGCGACGCTGCTGATCGCCGACATGCCGTTCATGAGCTACCGCGATCCGGCCACCGCGCTGGCCTCGGCCGGACGGCTGGTGGCCGAGGGCGGCGCGGCGATGGTCAAGCTCGAAGGCGCCGGCTGGGTGTGCGAGGCGATCGCCGCGATCGCCGCGCACGACGTGCCGGTGTGCGCGCATCTCGGGCTGACGCCGCAGTCGGTGCACAAGCTGGGCGGCTATCGCCTGCAGGGCAAGCAGCAGGACGCCGCCGAAAAGCTCGTCGCCGACGCGCACGCGGTGGCCGCCGCGGGCGCCGAGCTGCTGGTGCTGGAATACGTGCCGGCGCCGCTGGCGGCGCGCATCAGCAGCGAGCTGGCGATCCCGACCGTCGGCATCGGCGCCGGTCCCGGCTGCGACGGCCAGGTGCTGGTCAGCTACGACCTGCTCGGCCTGACGCCGGGCAAGCGGCCGCGCTTCAGCAAGGATTTCCTCGCCGGGCGCGATTCGGTGCAGGCGGCCATCGCCGCCTATGCCGACGACGTGCGCGCCGGGCGCTTCCCCGGTCCCGAGCACAGCTTCGAGTCCTGATGCAGACCGTCACCGACGCCGCCGCGCTGCGCGCCGCGGTCCGCGCCTGGCGCAGCCAGGGCCACGCCATCGGCTTCGTGCCGACCATGGGCAACCTGCACGCCGGCCACCACTCGCTGCTGCGCATCGCGCGCAGCCGTGCCGAGCGCGTGGTGGCCAGCGTGTTCGTCAATCCCACCCAGTTCGGGCCGAACGAGGATTACGCGCGCTATCCGCGCACGCTGGCGCAGGACCAGGCCGGCCTGGCCGCGCACGGCTGCGACCTGCTGTTCGCGCCCGACGTCGCGACGATGTACCCGTCCGGCCCCGAGCGCACGGTGACGGTCAGCGTGCCCGGCGTGACCGCGACGCTCGAGGGCGCGCATCGTCCCGGCCATTTCGACGGCGTCGCCACCGTGGTGACCAAGCTGCTCAACCTGGTGCAGCCGGACGTCGCCGTGTTCGGCCAGAAGGACTGGCAGCAGCTGCTGGTGGTGAAGACGCTGGTGCGCGACCTCGCGCTGCCGGTGCAGATCGTGCCGGGGCCGACCGTGCGCGAGGCGGACGGCCTCGCGCTCAGCTCGCGCAACCAGTACCTCTCGGCCGACGAGCGCGCGCGTGCGCCGGCGATCCACGCCACGCTCGAATGGATGCGCGCGCAACTGCGGGCCGGCCATCCGCGCGAGGTGGTCGAGGCGGCCGCGCGCGGGCGCCTGGAACAGGCCGGCTTCGCGCCGGACTACGCCGTGGTCCGGCGTGCCGAGGACCTGGCCGAACCCGCCGCCGGCGAGGATTCCGGCCTGATCGCGCTGATCGCCGCCCGGCTCGGCGCCACCCGTCTGATCGACAACCTGCCGTTCGACGGGCTCTGACTTGTTGCGCTGCGGCAAACTTCGCGCCATCCCGTATAATCGCGTTTCGCCGGCGCCCGTCCCCCGGCGCTTGCCGAGGTAGCGTCACATGCAGCTCAACATGCTCAGGGCCAAAATCCACCGCGCCACCGTCACCCAGGCCGAACTGCACTACGAGGGTTCGATCGCCATCGACGGGCGCCTGCTGGACGTCTCCGGCATCCGCGAGTACGAGCAGGTCCACGTCTTCAACGTCAACAGCGGCCACCGCTTCATCACCTACGCGATCCGCGCCGAGGAGGGCTCCGGCTCGATCACGGTGAACGGCGCTGCCGCGCACCGCGCGCAGCCGGGCGACCTGGTGATCATCTGCGCCTACGCGCGGCTGGACGAGGCCGAGCTGGCGCAGTTCAAGCCGACCCTGGTCTACGTCGACCGCGACAACCGGCTGACCCACACCAATCACTCCATCCCCAAGCAGGCGGCCTGAACGCCGCAGGCGGCCGCGGCTGAAACCGCCGCGGCCGTTCGCTACCATCGCGGCTTTCCGTCCCCGATACCGGAAGCCATGGCCGCGGATCGAAGCATCGCCGAGCAGTTCGCCGCACACGCGGCGCGCCTGCGCTCCACCCACCTGCGCACGTTGCTGCGCGACGACGCGCGCGCCCCGCGCCTGCGCCACCGCCTCGGGCCGCTGCTGCTCGACCTGACCCGGCAGAAGCTCGACGTCGCCGCGCTGGACGCACTCGGCGCGCTCGCCGAGGCGCGCGGCTGGCAGGCGGCGCGCGACGCGATGTTCCGCGGCGATCCGATCAACGCCTCCGAGCGGCGCGCGGTGCTGCACACCGCGCTGCGCGCGGGCGGCGCGCATCTGCCCTCGCCGGCGCCGGCGGCGCTGCGCGCCGAGGTCGCGGCGACGCTGGAGCGCATGGCGCACATCGCCGACGCGATCGAGGCCGGCGAGAGCGCGGCGCTGGGCCTGCCGGAAACGATCACCGACGTGGTCCACGTCGGCATCGGCGGCTCCGACCTCGGCCCGCGCCTGGTGGTCGAGGCGCTGGCGCCGTTCCACACCGGCCGCGTGCGCTGCCACTTCCTGCCCAACGTCGACGGCGACGCCACCAGCGCGCTGATGCGCCGGCTGGATCCGCGGCGCACCCTGGTGCTGCTGGTCTCGAAGAGCTTCGGCACGCAGGAAACCCTGCTCAACGGCCGCGCGCTGCGCGCATGGCTGGTCGCCGCGCACGACGGCGACGCGGACGCCGCCGCACGCCACTTCATCGCGGTCAGCGCCAACGTCGAGGCGGCGGCCGCGTTCGGCGTGCCGCGCAACCACGTGCTGCCGATGTGGGACTGGGTCGGCGGCCGCTACTCGCTGTGGTCGGCGGTCGGGCTGGTGATCGCGCTGGCGGTCGGCATGCCGCGTTTCCGCGAGCTGCTGGACGGCGCCGCGCGCATGGACGACCACTTCCGCGAGGCGCCGTGGCGGGAGAACCTGCCGGTGCTGCTCGCGCTGGCCGGCGTCTGGAACCGCAACGCGCTCGGCTATCCGAGCCTCGCGGTGATCCCGTACGCCGACCGCCTGCGCGAGCTGCCCGCGCACCTGCAGCAGGTCGAGATGGAGAGCCTCGGCAAGCGCGTCCGCGCCGACGGCGGGCCGCTGGCCGATGCCAGCGTGCCGGTGCTGTGGGGCGGCGTCGGCAGCAACGTGCAGCACGCGTTCTTCCAGGCGCTGCACCAGGGCACCGACGTGGTGCCGGTGGACTTCGTCGGCGTGGTACGTCCCGACCACGCGCTCGCCGGCAACCACGACGCGCTGCTCGCCAACTTGCTGGCGCAGGCCGCGGCGCTGGCGCTGGGCAAGACGCACGAGGAGGCGTTGGCGGAGGCGCCGGCCGGCGACGCCGTCGCGCGCGAAGCGCTGGCCGCGCAGCGCACCTTTCCCGGCGACCGCCCCAGCTCGGTGATCCTGCTGGACGCGCTGACCCCGCACAGCCTCGGCATGCTGCTGGCGCTGTACGAGCACAAGGTGTTCGTGCAGGGCCGCCTGTGGGGCGTCAACGCGTTCGACCAGTGGGGCGTCGAGCTGGGCAAGACCATCGCCAGGGCGATCCTGCCGGCGCTGGACGGCGACGCCGAGGACAGCGCCGCGTTCGATCCCTCCACGCGCGCGCTGATCGAGGCGATCCAAGCGCGTCGCGAAGCGCGCTGAGCGCGGCACGTGGGATGCGGCGGGCGCGGCGAACCGCATCGCCGGCGCGCGATGCGCGCTCCGCGGCATGCGATTCGGCTTCGCCTCGCCGCATCCTACGGCTTCGCCGCATCCTGCGAAGCGTCGTGCGCCTTGCGCGCCTGCTGTTCCAGCGCCCAGGCGACGTGCTCGCGCACCAGCGCCGACGGATGATCGGCGCGCGCGCGCAGCGCGGCGACGACGTCCTCGGCGTACGGCGCGTTGCCCAGCGCCACGGCGACGTTGCGCAGCCAGCCCTCGTAGCCGGCGCGGCGGATCGCCATGCCTTCGGTGCGGGCGAGGAATTCCGCCTCGCTCCAGGCGAACAGCTCGACCAGCTTGCTGCCGCCCAGCGCGTGGCGCGGCGCGAAGTCGGGTTCCGCGGTGACCTTCGCGTACTTGTTCCAGGGGCACACCAACTGGCAGTCGTCGCAGCCGAAGATGCGGTTGCCCATCAGCGGACGCAGCTCGAGCGGGATCGCGTCGCGCTGCTCGATGGTGAGATAGGAGATGCAGCGCCTGGCGTCGAGCTTGTACGGCGCGATGATCGCCTGCGTGGGGCAGACGTCGATGCAGCGCGTGCAACTGCCGCAGTGCGCCGAGGGTGGCGCGTCGGGCGGCAGCGGCAGGTCGGTGTACAGCTCGCCGAGGAAGAAGTACGAGCCGGCGTCGCGGTTCAGCAGCAGGGTGTGCTTGCCGGTCCAGCCGAGCCCGGCGTTGCGCGCCAGCGCTTTCTCCAGCACCGGCGCCGAATCGGTGAAGGCGCGGTAGCCGAACGGGCCGGTGACCTCGGCGATGCGGTCGGCCAGCTTCTGCAGGCGGCCGCGGATCAGCTTGTGGTAGTCGCGGCCGAGCGCGTAGCGCGAGACGTAGCCGAGCGTCGGATCGCGCAGCGTCGTCCACGCGTCGCGGATATCGGGCGGCGCGTAGTCCATGCGCACCGAGATCACCCGCAGCGTGCCGGGTTGCAGCTCGGCCGGACGGCTGCGCTTGACGCCGTGGCGCGCCATGTAGTCCATGGTGCCGTGCAGGCCGGCCTCCAGCCATTCGAGCAGGTGCGCCTCGTCGGCGCCCAGTTCCACGTCGGCGATGCCGACCTGCTGGAAGCCGAGTTCGGCGCCCCAGCGGCGGATATCGGCGGCGAGCGCGGCGTAATCGATGCCGGCGGGCGGCGGCGAGGGGGCGGTGGCGGACATGCCGCCATTCTAGGCGAGCGTGCCGCGACGGTTGCGGTCGCGGCGCTCCGTATAATCCCGGCATGGCCGCCATTCCCGCCCCATTCGCGCTGTACACCGCCGCACAGGCGCGCGCGCTCGATCGCGCCGCCGCCGAGCGCTACGGCGTCGACAGCTACGACCTGATGCAGCGCGCGGCCTGGACCGCGTTCGCCGCGCTGCGCCGGCGCTGGCCGGAAGCCTCCCGCATCGGCGTGCTGTGCGGCCCGGGCAACAACGGCGGCGACGGATTCCTGCTGGCGAAGCTGGCGCTCGAGGCGGGCCTGGCGGCGCACGTGCTGGCGCCGGACGACGCGGGACGCGGCGACGCGGCGCGCGCGCGCGCCGCCTTCGCCGAGGCGGGCGGGCGCATCGAATCGTGGCGCGCGGCGCTGCCGGCGGCGGATGTCTGCGTGGATGCGCTGTACGGCACCGGGCTCAACCGCGCGCCGCAGGGCGAGGCCGCGGCGCTGATCGAGGCGCTGAACGGCTGCGGCGCGCCGGTGCTGGCGCTGGACCTTCCTTCCGGCCTCGATGCCGACAGCGGCTGCGCGCCCGGCGCGGCGGTGCGCGCCGCGGCGACGGTCAGCTTCGTCGCCTGGAAGCGCGGCCTGTTCACCGCGCAGGGTCCGGATCATTGCGGCGCGCTGGAGCTGTCGACGCTCGACCTGCCGGAAGCGCTGTACGCCGCGCACGCGCCGGACGCGCGGCTGCTGGCCGCGGAAGCGCTGCCGCCGCGCGCACGCGGCGGCCACAAGGGCGACTACGGTCGCGTGCTGGTGGTCGGTGGCGACCACGGCATGGGCGGCGCGGCGCGCCTCGCCGGCGAGGCGGCGCTGCGCGTCGGCGCGGGACTGGTCGAGATCGCCACGCGCGCCGAGCACGTCGCGCCGATCCTGGCCGCGCGGCCCGAACTGATGCCGCGCGCGGTGGACGGTCCGCAGGCGCTCGCCGCGTCCTGCGAGCGCGCCGACGTGATCGCGCTCGGCCCGGGCCTCGGGCAGGGCGCCTGGGGCCATGCGCTGTGGCTGACCGCGCTGCTCGACGCGCAGCGCCCGCTGGTGCTGGACGCCGACGCGCTGAACCTGCTCGTGCGCGAACCGCGCGCGCTGCGCGGGCCCGCGGTGCTGACCCCGCATCCGGGCGAGGCCGCGCGCCTGCTCGGCTGCGACGTCGCCGCCGTGCAGCGCGACCGCTACGCCGCCGTGCGCGCGCTGGCGCAGCGCTACGCCGCGGTGACGGCGCTGAAGGGCGCAGGCACGCTGATCGCCGCGCCGTCCGGCGAGGTCGCGGTGTGCCGCTGGGGCAATCCGGGCATGGCTTCGGGCGGCATGGGCGATGTGCTGACCGGCGTGATCGCCGGCCTGATGGCGCAGGGCCTCGCGCCGTGGGAGGCCGCCTGCCTCGGCGTCGGCCTGCACGCGCGCGCGGGCGACCTGGCCGCCGCGCAGGGCGAGCGCGGGCTGCTGGCGTCGGACCTGTTCCCGCCGCTGCGCGTGCTGGTCAATGGCCAGCCGCATGAGTGAGGCCGCCGTGCTCGAGGTCGATCTGCCCGACGAGGCGGCGACCGCCGCGCTGGCGCACCGGCTGGCGCCGGCGCTGCGCGCGGGCGGCGTGGTCTACCTGCACGGCGAACTGGGCGCCGGCAAGACGAGCTTCGCGCGCGCCCTGCTGCGCGCGCTCGGCGCGAACGAACGCATCAAGAGTCCGACCTACAGCCTGATCGAGAGCTATCGCTTCGGCGGCATCGTCGCGCACCACCTCGACCTGTATCGCATCGCCGATCCGGGCGAACTGGAATTCCTCGGCCTGGATGCGTTGGCGGAACCGTCCGGCCTGGTGCTGGTGGAGTGGCCCGAGCGCGGCGCCGGCGCGCTGCCGCCGCCGGATTGGCGGCTCGATCTGGCACATGCCGGGACGGGGCGGCGCGCGCGGTTATCGGCGCTTTCGGCGCCGGCCCGGGAGGCCCTGAGAAACCTGCAGCCCCCACGAACGAACCGGGCGTAAGCAGGCGCTTGCCGCCGGTTTCTGAGCGGGCTCTCACAAACAGATTGCAGCCCACGGATTGCAAAGGGAAAACCTCTTGCAAAGCCGTGGCGGTTGCAGTTCAATCCGCGACCATGCGGGGAGTGTTTTCCAGGATCGGTATCCGGCTGCTGGCCGCCTGTGCGGCGGGCAGCCTCGCGCACGCGGCGGCGGCGGCCGACGTGCAGGCCCTGCGCGTGTGGTCCGGCCCGGAATACACGCGCGTGGTGTTCGACCTGTCCGGCCCGCTCGACTACAAGCTGTTCCAGCTGGCCAGCCCCGATCGCGTCGTGCTCGACCTCGACGGCAGCCGCTTCGCCGACGCCTTCAAGGCGCCGGCGGCCAAGGGCCTGATCAAGAGCGTGCGCGCCGGCAAGCGCGGCAACGACGGCGCGCGCGTGGTGTTCGACCTCAACGAATCCGCGCGCCCCAAGAGCTTCCTGCTGAAGCCGACCGACGAATACGGCTACCGCCTGGTGCTCGACCTGTACGGCGCCGCCAAGGCGATGCCGGCGGTGGCCAAGCGCATCGACGACGCGCTGCCCGGCAAACCGCGCAAGGTGGTGGTGGCGATCGACGCCGGCCACGGCGGCGACGACCCCGGCGCCAAGGGCGCCAGCGGCACCTACGAGAAGAACGTCACCCTGGCGGTCGCGCGCGAACTCGCCGGGCTGATCGACCGCCAGCCCGGCATGAAGGCGGTGCTGACCCGCGACGGCGACTACTTCATCCCGCTGAAGCGCCGCTACCAGATCGCGCGCGAGAACAAGGCCGACCTGTTCGTCTCGATCCACGCCGATGCGTTCTCCTCCAGCGACGCACGCGGCTCGTCGGTGTGGGTGCTGTCGCCGCGCGGCGCCGGCAGCGAGGCTTCGCGCTGGCTGGCCGATCGCGAAAACCGCGCCGACCTGGTCGGCGGCGTGTCGCTGGACGACAAGGACGACACCCTCGCTTCCGTACTGCTGGACCTGTCGCAGGGCTACACGATGGAGGCCAGCAACGCCGTCGCCAACGACGTGCTGAAGGCGCTGGCGAAGCTCGGCCCGACCCATCGCGGCTACGTCGAACGCGCCAACTTCGTCGTGCTGCGTTCGCCCGACGTGCCTTCGGTGCTGGTCGAGACCGCGTTCATCACCAACCCGGTCGAAGAGAAGAAGCTGAAGAGCCCGGAACACCGCGAGCAGCTCGCGCAGGCGATCCTGCAGGGCGTGCGCAATTACTTCCAGTCGACGCCGCCGCCAGGCACGCTGTTCGCGTACAACGCCGGCCGCGAACCGCCGGCGCCCGCACCGCAGCAGGTCGCTTCGCGCCGCGCCGGCACCAGCACCAGCGGCAACGGTGGCGCCAACGGCGACGACGCGGACAGCGCGCAGGCGCTGCATCGCGTGCTGCGCGGCGAGACGCTGTCCGGCATCGCCCAGGAGTACGGCGTCAGCCTCGACGAGCTGCGCAGCGCCAACCGCCTCGATGGCGACGTCGGCCTGCGCGCCGGTGCGGTGCTGGTGATCCCGGCGTCCTGACGCCCGGCGCGGTTCGTCGGTATGCTTGGGGGCCTCGCGCGCAGGCCCGCCATGCCGAACATCCGTCCGCTGCCCCCCGAACTCGTCAACCAGATCGCCGCCGGCGAGGTGATCGAGCGCCCGGCTTCGGTGGTCAAGGAACTGGTCGAGAACAGCCTCGACGCCGGCGCGACGCGCATCGAGATCGACATCGAGGAGGGCGGCGCGCGCCTGATCCGCGTGCGCGACGACGGCAGCGGCATCGCCGCCGACCAACTCGCGCTGGCGGTCGCCGCGCACGCCACCAGCAAGATCGCCAGCTTCGCCGACCTCGAACGCGTCGCCACGCTCGGCTTCCGCGGCGAGGCGCTGCCGTCGATCGCCTCGGTGTCGCGCTTCGCGCTCACCTCGCGCCCGCGCGAGCAGGGCGCCGCGTTCCGGCTGGAAGTGGACGGCGGCCGCGCGCAGGCGCCGCGCCCGGCGCCGCATCCGCCAGGCAGCAGCGTCGAGGTGCGCGACCTGTTCTACAACGTGCCGGCGCGGCGCAAGTTCATGCGCGCCGAGCGCACCGAGTTCGGCCACATCGACGAACTGGTGAAGTCGCTGGCGCTGGCGCGCACGCACATCGAGTTCCGGCTCGGCCACAACGGCAAGCCGCTGCGCCTGTTCAAGCCGGCGCGCGACGAGGCCGCCGCGCTGGCGCGCGTCGCCGAGGTGCTCGGCCCGGACTTCCCCGCGCAGAGCCTGCGCGTCGAGCACCGTGCCGCCGGGCTGGCGCTGGGCGGCTGGGTCGGCCTGCCGACCGCGGCGCGCGCGCAGCCGGACCAGCAGTACTTCTACGTCAACGGCCGCCAGGTGCGCGACCGCGTGGTCGCGCACGCGGTGCGCCAGGCTTACGCCGACGTGCTGTTCCATGGCCGCCATCCGGCCTACGTGCTGTTCCTCGAACTCGATCCCGAAGGCGTCGACGTCAACGTGCATCCGGCCAAGCACGAGGTGCGCTTCCGCGAGGCGCGGCTGGTGCACGATTTCCTGTTCCGCACCCTGCACGAGGCGATTGCCGAAACGCGCGCCGGCGCGACCGCGCCGCAGCTCGCGGTGGCGCCGCCCGCAGCGGCGGCCGCGGCGTCGCAGGCGCCGCGCGCCGGTGCCTGGCGCGGCCAGGCGCCGCTGCGCCTCGGCGTGCGCGAAGCGGCGGGCGATCCCTACGCCGCGCTGCTCGGCACCGCGGGAACCGCGCTTGCGTCGGCGCCTGCGGCTGCCGCACCGCCGCAGCCGCAAGACGGCGAAACGCCGCCGCTCGGCTTCGCGCTGGCGCAACTCGCCGGCATCTACGTCCTCGCCGAGAACGCGGACGGGCTGGTGCTGGTCGACATGCACGCCGCGCACGAGCGCGTGACTTACGAGAAATTGAAGGCGGCGCAGGCCTGCGACGGCATCCGCTCGCAACTGCTGCTGGTGCCGCTGGCGCTGGCGGTCAGCGAACGCGAGGCGGCCGCGGCCGAGGAGCACGCCGGAACGCTGGCCGCGCTGGGCCTGGAGCTGGACCGCAGCGGCCCGCAGCAGGTCACGCTGCGGCGCGTGCCGGCGCTGCTGGACGGCGCCGATGCCGCGCAGCTCGCGCGCGACGTGCTCGCCGACCTCGTCGCGCAGGGCAGTTCGCGCAGGCTCGAGGAACTGCAGAACGAGCTGCTCTCGACGATGGCCTGCCACGGCTCGGTGCGCGCGCACCGGCGCCTGACCCTGCCGGAAATGAACGCGCTGCTGCGCGAGATGGAGGCCACCGAGCGCTCCGGCCAGTGCAATCACGGCCGCCCGACCTGGACCCAGCTCAGCGTGGCCGAGCTCGATCGCCTGTTCATGCGCGGACGCTGACGTCCGCGCCGTCGCCCAATCACGGGAGTTCCCGATGTTACGGACCAGCCTGTTCCTCGTCGCCGCCATGGCCGGGGTCGCCCACGTGTCGGCCGAACCTTCCCCCGACTACGCCAAGCAGATCGACCAGTGGCGCGCGCAACGCCTCGCGCGCCTGACCGCGCCGGACGGCTGGCTCAGCCTGGTCGGCCTGCACTGGCTGAAGCCCGGCGCCAGCACGGTCGGCAGCGCCGCCGACAGCGACGTGGTGCTGAACGCGGGCCCGGCGCATCTGGGCACGCTGACGTGGAGCGCGGACGGCAAGGTGCGCATCGCGCTGGCCGACGGCAGCGGCGCGCTGATCGACGGCAAGCCGGCCGCATCCGCGGAACTGCTCGACGACAGCCACGACGCGCCGACGCGCGTGTCGTTCGGCAGCGCGGGCTTCTACCTGATCGATCGCGCCGGCCGCAAGGGCCTGCGCGTGAAGGATCCGGACGCGGCGACGCGCGCGCATTTCCTCGGCCTCGACGCCTTCCCCATCGACCCGTCCTGGCGCATCGAGGCGAAGTGGATTCCGTTCGAGCCGGCGCATGAGCTGGAGATTCCCACCGTGATCGGCACCGTCGAAAACTATCCGGTGCCCGGCAAGGCGGTGTTCGAGCGCGACGGCCACACCTACGAAATCCTGCCGGTGATCGAGGTGCCGGGCGACCAGGAGCTGTTCGTGATCTTCGCCGACCGCACCAGCGGCAAGGAAACCTACGGCGCCGCGCGCTTCCTGTACGCGCCGATGCCGAAGGACGGCAAGCTCGTGCTCGACTTCAACAAGGCCTACAACCCGCCGTGCGCCTTCACGCCGTACGCGACCTGTCCGCTGGCGCCACCGGAGAACCGGCTGGACCTGCGCGTCACCGCCGGCGAAAAGAAATATCGCGGCGCCGAACACTGAGGGTGTCGCCGTGCGCGTCCTGCTGCTGTCGGATACGCACGGCGCGCTGGACGCGCGTATCGCCGCGCTGGCTGCGGACTGCGCGCTGGCGGCGCATGCCGGCGATGTCGGTGCGGCTTCGGTGCTGGACGCGCTCGCCGAGCGCTGCCCGCGCGTGATCGCCGTACGCGGCAACAACGACGTGGCGGCGAAGTGGCTGGGCCCCGCGGCCGCGCTGCACGGGCTCGACGCGGAGGCGCGCATCGAGCTGCCCGGCGGCGTGCTGGCGGTGGTGCACGGCGATGCGCTCGCCGCGCGCGATCGGCATGCGCGGTTGCGGCGCGTCTACGCCGGCGCCCGCGCCGTGCTGTACGGACACAGCCATCGCCTGTGCGTGGACGACGCCATCGCGCCGTGGGTGCTGAATGCCGGCGCCGCCGGGCGCGCACGCACCCACGGCGGGCCGAGCTGCCTGCTGCTGCACGCCGGCGTGCGGACCTGGCGCGTCGAGGCCGTGCGCTTTCCACCGGCGTAGGACGGATCGGCGGCGGTGCCGATCCCGCGCAGTCGCGCGTTCAGCGTCCGCCGAAATCGGGCTTGCGCCGCTCGAGGAAGGCGCGCGTGCCTTCGCGCATGTCCTCGGTCGAGAAGCACAGCGCGAACGCCTGCGTCTCGTAGGCGAGGCCCTGCTCCAGCGCGCATTCGCCGCCCTGGATCACCGCATCGAGGATGCCGGCCAGCGCATGCGGCGCGGCGGCGGCGAGCTGGTCGGCCAGCGCGTCGACCGTCGCGTCGAGCTGGTCCGGCGCGACCACGCGGCCGACGATGCCGAGCTGGTGAGCGTGCTGCGCGTCGATCTGCGCGCCGCCGAGGCACAGCTCCAGCGCGGCGCCGCGGCCGGCCAGGCGCAGCAGGCGCTGCGTGCCGCCGAAGCCGGGGATCAGGCCGAGGTTGATCTCCGGCTGGCCGAACTTCGCCTTCTCGCTGGCGACGCGCAGGTGGCAGGCCATCGCCAGCTCCATGCCGCCGCCCAGCGCGTAGCCCTGCACGCGCGCGATCACCGGCTTGCCGAGGCGCTCGATCGCCAGCATCAGCTGCTGGCCCGCCTGCGAGAACGCCTGCGCCTGCAGCGGCGCGAGCGCGCTCATCTCGGCGATGTCTGCGCCGGCCACGAACGCCTTGTCGCCGGCGCCGGTCAGCACCACCACGCGCACGGCGTCGTC
Organism: Mizugakiibacter sp.; assembly: GCF_039680435.1. Classification (NCBI taxonomy): domain Bacteria; kingdom Pseudomonadati; phylum Pseudomonadota; class Gammaproteobacteria; order Lysobacterales; family Rhodanobacteraceae; genus Mizugakiibacter; species Mizugakiibacter sp. Next base: position 12,671 of record NZ_JBDKSX010000114.1, read on the forward strand.
GTGGCGCGCCTGCGCGAAGGCGATGGACAGCTCGTTCAGCGTCTCCCGGTTCAGCGCGTTGAGCTTGTCCGGCCGGTTGACGGCGATGGTGCGCACCGCGCCGCGGTCCGCGAGGAGGAGGTTGCGATAGGCCATGGCGAGGTTCCCTTTGCGTCAAACCGGCGATGGTAGCGCAGGCCGGGAACCTTCCGCCGCGGCCACGATCTCAGCGCAGCGGCCCCCTGTCCGACCGGCCCCGGCAGCGCCGCGGCGGGGGCGGCCTCCGTATGGAGGCGCCCGCGCGCGTCCGTTATGATCGAAATTTCGGCGCGCCGGCCGGCGCGCGGCTTGGGAGAAAGGCATGAGGCTCACCCGGATACTGGCAACCATCGCCCTGCTCGCGGCGGCCGGCGTCGCGCTGGCGCAAGGCGCGCAGACCGCGCCGGCGCCTCACGTGGCGATCGACAAGGACAAGCTTTCCTACGCGGTCGGCTACCAGATCGGCGCCAACTTCGTCGGCGACAAGATCGACGTCGACATGAACACCGTCGTGCGCGGCCTGCAGGATGCCTACGCCAAGCGTCAGCCGACGGTGCCGATGGCCGACATGCAGCAGCAGCTCGGCGCGATGCAGCGGAAGCTGTACACCGAAGCCAAGGCCGCGTTCGACAAGCTGGCCGCGGAGAACAAGCAGGCCAGCGCCAGGTTCCTCGCCGAGAACCGCACCAAGAAGGGCATCGTCACGCTGCCCTCCGGCCTGCAGTACCAGGTGATCGAGGAGGGGCAGGGCAGCAAGCACCCGACCGCGAACAGCGACGTCACCGTGCACTACCGCGGCTCGCTGCCGAGCGGGCTGGAGTTCGAGAGCACCTTCGCGCGCGGCGAGCCGGTGACGTTCAAGGTCAACCAGATGGTGCGCGGCTGGCAGGAAGTGCTGCCGATGATGAAGGCCGGCGACTACTGGCGCGTGTTCCTGCCGGCCGAGCTGGCCTACGGCGAGCGCGGCCAGCCGCCGCGCATCGGCCCCAACCAGGCGCTGGTGTTCGAGATCAAGCTGCTCGACGTCAAGCCCTGACGAACCCCTGCGCGGATTCCCGAATCCGCGCTTCGGAACACGGACCCATGCCTCCGGACCCCCATCCCCCGCTGCGCGAGGGATGGACCCTCGACTCCAGGGGCGGGAAGCCGGTACGGCGCGCCGCAGAGGCGTTGTGGCGCAGGGCGGCTCAAGCGCACAGCCGCCGGGCGTGGTTCGGGGGCTCCGCCCTGCGCTGCCCGCGCGGCGGGCAGCGTCAGCCGGGACCGACCACGCGCACTTCCTCCAGCGCGCGCTCCATGTCGAGCTTGATGCGGTTGATCAACCGCGTCGCCGGTTCCGCGGCGGATTCGTCGTTGCCTCCGCCGGACAGCGCGGCCTGGCCCTGGGCGATGATCGCCGCCTCGTCGTCGGGCACGAACTGGGCGAGGTAGACGTAGCCGCGCATCAGGCCTTCGCGCAGCTCGGGCTGGTCGGCCGGCAGTTGTTCCAGCAGCAGCCGGATCGCGTCGCGGATGCGCGCCTTCGGGTGCGGCAGCAGCGATTCGGGCAGGCCGTAGACGTCCGGATGCACGCGCGCCAGCACCTTGCCGTAGTCGCTGACCAGCCGTGTCGCGAGTGCGAACATGAGGACGTCCCCGGCCGCGCCGCGGCCTTTGGGCTAATCTAGCAACCTTGTTCCGGTTTCCCAACTTGCGAGCGTCATGTCCGCCGAAGCCAACGCGCATCCCCCGCTCACGCCGTGCGTCGGCGTTTGCCGGCTGGATGCGGACGGCCTGTGCGTCGGCTGTCGCCGCAGCGGCGACGAGATCGCGCGCTGGAGCCGGCTGGACGATGCCGAGCGCCTGCGCGTGATGCGCGAAGTGCTGCCGCTGCGGCGGATGCCGCGATGAACGCGCCGCTGCTGCAGGCGCTGCATCCGCTCGACGCGCCGCCGGCGCCGCCCGGCTGGAACCACGCCGAGCTGGCCGACCTGATCGGCGCCGCGTCGTGCACGCCGGCGGCCGTGCTGGTGCCGGTGCTGGGCGGCGCCGAGCCGGCGCTGCTGTTCACGCGTCGCACCGAGCAGTTGCGCCATCACGCGGGCCAGGTCGCTTTTCCCGGCGGCCGCATCGAGGCCGCGGACGCCGACGCGGTCGCCGCGGCGCTGCGCGAGAGCGAGGAGGAGATCGGGCTGGCGCGCAGCGCGGTGCGCCCGCTCGGCTACCTCGACTGCTTCGAGACGATCAGCGGCTTCTGCGTGACGCCGGTGGTCGCCGCGGTCGCGGCGGGCACGCCGCTGCGGCTGCAGCCTGGCGAAGTGGCCGAGGTGTTCGAGGTGCCGCTCGGCTTCTTCCTCGACCGCGCCAACCTGCACACCCGGCAGATCGACTTCCGCGGCCGGCCGCGCGAAGTGTTCGAGTTCCGCCACGGCGGGCACACCATCTGGGGTGCGACCGCGGGCATCCTGGTCAACCTGCTGCGCAGGATGGGACAGCTATGACGACGTACGCGACGCTGATCACCGCCCCCGAGCTGGCCGCGCTGCCGCCCGCCGGCGTGCTGGTCGTCGATTGCCGCTTCGACCTCGCCGACCCGATGGCCGCCGAGCGCCTGCACGCCGAAGGCCATCTGCCCGGTGCGGTCTACGCGCATCTCGATCGCGACCTTTCCGACCTGTCGAAGCGGGGGCAGGGCCGCCACCCGCTGCCCGATGCGGCGGCGTTCTCCGCGCTGCTGGCGCGCTGGGGCTGGACGCCGGCGCTGCAGGTGGTGGCCTACGACGCCGCTGGCGGCGCGCTGGCGGCGGCGCGGCTGTGGTGGATGCTGCGCCTCGCCGGCGCGTCGCGCGTCGCCGTGCTGGATGGCGGCATCCAGGCCTGGACCGCCGCCGGCCTGCCGCTGGAATCCGGCGTGCCGGCGCGTGCGCCGACACGCGTCGAGGCGCGCTACGACGAAGCGCGGCTCGCCGGCTTCGACGTCGCCGCGCGCGCCAAGGACGATCCCGCGATGCTGCTGCTGGACGCGCGCGCCGCGCCGCGCTACCGCGGCGAGGTCGAGCCGATCGACCCGGTCGGCGGCCACGTGCCCGGCGCGCGCAACCGGCCGTTCGCCGACAACCTCGACGACGGCGGCCGTTTCAAGCGCGCGCAGACGTTGCGCCAGGAGTTCGCCGCGCTGCTCGGCGCGCGCCGGCCGGCCGACGTCGTGCACATGTGCGGCTCGGGCGTCACCGCCTGCCACAACCTGCTGGCGATGGAACACGCCGGCCTCGCCGGCTCGCGCCTGTTCGCGCCATCGTGGAGCGGCTGGGTCGGCGATCCGACGCGGCCCGTCGCCCAGGGCGACGCGTAGGGCGGGCCTCGACCCGCCTCGGCGGGCTTCCAATGCGGACATCGAGACGCGGGTAGCGTGCGCTCCGTGCGCGGAGCGCACGCTACGTGGCGTCGGCTCGGCGCCGTGATCGACGGCGATGCGCAAGGCGGATTTCGAGCCGCTGCCGTTTGTGCTCCGGTCGCCGACGCGACGATGGGAAACGGCGGGTCGGGAGCCGCCTACGATTTCTTTTCCTTGAGCTTCGCCACCAGCGCGTGCAGCACCGCCTGCGCTTCCGGCGCGAACCAGCCGTCGAGGAATTCGTGCACGGGCAGCGCGGCCGGGTCGGCGAAGATCGCGGCGAGGTCGGCGCGCGCCATCGCCCGCGTTTCCAGCATCGCCTTGCGCGGCAGCGCCAGCAGCTCGCGCAGCCAGGTCAGCGCGTGCGCGACCACGTGGTCGACGTCGGCCAGCTCGTCGACGAAGCCGACGGCGCGCGCCTGTTCGGCGTCCAGCATCGCGCCGGCCACCAGCAGGCGCTCGGCGCGGTGCGAGCCGAGCAGGCGGCGCAGCGCGGCCTGGATGCAGCCGGGCACGGTCAGTCCGACCTGCACCTCGTTCAGGCCGATCTTGAACGGGCCGTGCGCCATCACGCGCCAGTCGCACATCAGCGCCAGCACGGCGCCGCCGGCCGGGCTGTGGCCGGTGACGGCGGCGGCGGCGGGGATCGGCGAGCGCGCCAGCGCCGCGCACAGGCCGAAGAAGTCGCGCCAGAACGGCTCGAAGCGCGCGCGGTCGAGCGCGAGCAGCTCCGGCACGTCGAGGCCGGCCGAGAACATGCCGGGCGATCCCGACAGCAGCAGCGCGGTGGCGCCTTCGCCGGGCGCGTCCTCGACGGCCGTGCGCAGCGCGCGCACCAGCGCGGGGTTCAGTGCGTTGACCGGCGGGCGCGCCAGGCGCAGTTCGCGGATGCCGTCCTCGTGGTCGATCGTCTGCAGCATGGGGGTCACTCCGTTTCCTGCCCGGCGGTCCAGGTGTAGCGCAGCGCGTAGTCGAGCGTGGCGCTGCCGTGCGCGGGCACCGGCACGGCGAATTCGAGCAGGTCCGGCGTCTGCCGGGAGGGTTTCAACGAGGACGAGGCCAGCGTCCACGCGCGCCAGCGCGAGGGGCGCTCGCGCACGGTGACGGTGCGCGCGGCGTCGCCGGCATTGCTGAGCGTGATGCGGAACGCCTCGTCCATGCGGCGCGCGGCGCGGTCGACGTGGAATGCGGTGCGTTCGCGCGCGCCGCGCAGGTCGAAGGCGGTGCCCAGCACCGCGTCCACCGGCCTGCTTTTCGGCGTGTCGGCGATGCGCGCCTCGCCGAGCAGTTCGGCATGGCCGTCGCGATCGACGGCCAGCACGCGCAGGTAGCCGGCGGGCAGGCTGTCGAAGGCGGTGAAGCGCAGCGTGCTGGCGACCTGGCCCTCGACGTGCGTCGGCCCCATCATCGGCTGCAGTTGCGGCACCGGCGGGGACCATGCGCCGGGCGCCGGATCGAAGATCCAGGCGCGCTGGCAGTCCAGCGTGCGTGCGGCATACAGCGGTACCTGGCTGACGCTGGCGTCGGGCAGGTCGACGCGCTGCGGCAGCGTGTAGCTGCGGTAGTCGCCCAGCGCGGCCTGCTGCGGCGTGTAGGCGTCGGCTTCGGCGGCGGGCGCCGCCATCGCCTTCATCAGCACCGGGCGCGGGCCCGAGCTCTTGGCGAAGTTCGGTTCGCCGGCGACCAGCTTGAGCGCGGCGCCGCGGTAGTCGCGGCCGCTGCGGTTGGCGATGCTGGCGCGCGCATCGAAGGCGATGCGGCACGCAGCGCCGTCCTGCAGCGTCGCGGTGTAGGCGGCGCGCCAGCCGAGGCCGCCGGCGGGATAGGTGAGCACGGCGTCGGCCGCGCCCTTGCGCGCGCTGTCCACGGTCAGCGCCAGCGTGGCGCCGCGTGCGCCGGCGTCGGCGCCGGTCAGCGCCACCGCGGCGTAGTCGCGCAGCACCATGACGCGGCCGTCCGTCGTGCGCACGCTGAGGCTGTCGCCGGCGTCGAGCAGTTCGCCTTCCGCGAGCGGCTTGCCGTCGGTGCCCAGCACGCTGACCGTGCGGCCGACCTGGCGCGCCAGCAGCGCGTTGCCTTCGCCGCGTGGCAGCAGCAGGCGCTGCATCAGCACGCGCACGCCGGCGCCGGCGTCGAGATCGACGGCCTCGGGGTCGAGCGTGGTCGGCAGGCCGGCGAGCGCCAGCGTCTGC